>JBATTX010000348.1:0-2799 GCA_049670825.1 Arcobacteraceae bacterium
AGTCGTCGCACAATCTATCCTAAAACATAAAGAGCATAATTGATATAACCAGCCCTAAAGCAACTGTTGTTACTGTTTTTGTCATATTATCTGCAAGATTTACAAAACCATCCTCTTTATCAACATATTCTCCTAATAATACAATCCCAATCTCCGCACCATTAATATCATTTATTATTCGGTAAGTTCTATAATAAACACCATCAATAAGGTAAGAGTTATGTATCATACTTTGGAACTCTTCTTTTTTAATATCTGGAATAGTTGCTGTAAATTTTGTATCATAAAATAGTTGTGCAACAGTATAGTCATTTATCATATCTCTGTATTGTCCATTTTTTGATTCTATTGCTATTTGTGATAACATTTTTTTATCTAATAAAAAGACATACTCATCATCTATCCCATCAAAATATTTTTTAAAGTTATGAATAGACTCTTTTACTTCAATCACTCCATATACTAAATCATCTTTAATCAACGGTTGTAAATATGTATTAAAAACACCATCTGCCATTACTTCTATACCATAAATAGTATTTTTAGATTTGATTACTGAAATAATACTTGGTCGAAGAACTGCTGCATTCCCTCCCAAAGTATAGATAGCGACTTTATAATTTGTAATACTTTGTTTAATAAGTCTTTCGTTCATCTCTTTTTCAAAAGCTGCTATTTCTGCATCTTTGCTTTGTTCTATTTGCTCTAATAATAGTTTATTTTCAAGAACAGCAATAGCAACTTTTTTGTACTCATCTTTTTTTATATCTAATAAGTTAGTTACTTTTAGTCTGTACTCTTTTGCCATACTTTGATAAACTTTTTCTGAGACATTACTTGTCATTGTGGTAATAAGATACATTGTTAAGATAATACCAATGATAGAAACAACAGTTATAGTAGTAAACCACAACCCTTTGTTTCTTTGGAATTTTTCTTTAAGACCTTGTAAATACTTTATAAAACTAAACATGTTTTAGATTCCTTAAATATAATAAAGGAACATCATAGCTAAGCTAACATTATAAAATAATAAAAATAATAATAAATAATTCTTTTTACTTATTATTATAAGACTTTTAAAAGACTAGTGTTCCCCTAACGAGTTTTTAGTGATATCTTTAAGAGGTTTGAGTAAATAGTGCATAATAGTACGTTTAGCTGTCAAGATATTAATATTTGCAATCATCCCCATCATAATTGGAGAATTATTATCAAACTGATAATCATTGGCTTGAATTTTCACTAAATAATATGTATTTCCCATCTTATCTATTGTACTATCAGGTGCTATTCCAATAAGTTTTCCTTTTAATAATCCATATTTAGAAAAATCGTAAGAGGTAATCTCGATTGAGACATCTTGCCCAACCCAAATCAAAGCTCTATCCGATGTTTTAATTTTTGCTTCAATCATAAGATTGTCTTCTAATGGCGTAATTTCTGCCATTTTATCACCAGCTTTAACAATACCATTAACTGTATGAAAATATAACATATTTATCACACCATTTACTGGACTTACTACCTCTTTTCTTTCATCTCTATCTATGTTTGCTTTGTTTTTTTCTTGAAGTTTTTTTATCTCAACTTGTATCATAGAGTACTGTTCATAGAGCTTTGATTTTTCATCAGATTCAACTGTTGTAATTTTTCTTTTCCACTCTTTTATCTCTTCCAATACTATAGGAATAGAGTTTCGAACCTCTTGTATTTGTGTATATATTTTTTGTTTTTTTGCTAACTCTACAATATAGGTTTTTCGTGAAGTTACTTTTTTCTTTAATAGATCTTCTTGTATCTCCATATTTTCAGTTGCAAGTCTTAACTCCATAGATAAGTTTTCAAACTTTGATTCAAGCTCATCAAGTTTTAACTCTTTTTGTCGTAGCTGATCTTGGGCTATTCCTATTTTATTTTTGTATTTACTTTTTTCTTCTCTAAAAATATGCATCTCATTTTGAATAATTCGAGGTAAAAGCTTTTTCATAGTATCATTATAAGTAAGAGTCTCTTGCTCATTTATCAAAGCTTCAAGTCTAATTACTTTTGCTTCATAAGCCATCAATTCTATCTCTTTTGATTTTAAATCAGCATCAAAATATTCATTATTGAGTCTATAAAGTACTTGTCCTTTTTTTACATGATCTCCTTGGTTTACCAAAATCTCAGAGATGATACCACCTTCTAAATGTTGTAAAACTTTTGTCTGACCTGAGGGCATTACTTTACCTTCTCCTCGTACCACTTCATCAATTTTAGTAAATGATGCCCAAATAAGAAAAATAACAAAAAACAGTCCAATAGGGATAATCACAGGATAATAGTTCCATTTCTCCTCTTCTAAAAAACGATTCATCATGAGGTAACCTTTGTATTATTTCCACTGAGTGCTGCCAACACTTTTTGTTTTGGACCATCTGCAACTATTCTTCCATTATTAAGAACAATTACTCTATCTACTAAATCAAGTGCAGTAAACCTATGTGTGATGATTATTACTGTTTTTTCTGGTGCTATTACCGCTTTTAGTTGATTGATAAGTGTTTTTTCAAGTCCTACATCTAACCCAGTTGTTGGCTCATCTAGGATTAACATAGCTGGGTCATTTACAATCGCCCGAGCAAGTGCCACTAAGTGACGCTGACCCATAGAGAGATTAGAACCTCTCTCCCCTACTTGCAGTCCATCACCTTTTCCTGATTTTTTAACTAACTCTTCAAGACCAGTAATACGAATAAGCTCCATCATTTTTTCTTTACTAATTGTTCGTGATAATTCAATATTTTCTTTTAATGA
>JBATTX010000349.1:0-2013 GCA_049670825.1 Arcobacteraceae bacterium
ATTGGTGTCATTAGCTTTAATCTTTTTACTAATGTAAAATAATCTTCTACTTTTAAAACATTTGCTAAATTGTTAATCATTATTAAAACTAAAATTACTATTGCATAAACATGCCAAGTAACTGCTGTACTTACTAATTCCATATATAATATTCCTCTTTAATATTTTTTGGTATTATATCATATAAAAATTAAGGGGTAGCAGTATGAGTATTTGTATCAAAGAAGCCTTAAGACTAATCTCAAAAAACATCACTCAAGTTTCATGCGAAATAGTTCCTATTGAAAATTCTCAAGACAGAATTTTGGCTGAAGATATCTATGCACAACTTTCTTTACCAACTTTTAATAACTCTGCTATGGATGGTTATGCAGTCAAACTTGCTGATGCAAATACAAAGGTCAAAATCATTGATACTATCTTTGCCGGTAGCGAAAAACAAACAAGTTTTACCAATACTCAATGTGTAAAAATCATGACAGGAGCTAGAGTTCCGGAAGCAGCCCAAGCAATTGTTCCTCAAGAGCTTACAAAAAATATAGATGAGAATACAATTCTTTTACCTGATAATCTTACGTTAAATCAACATATACGATTCACCGGTGAAGATATACAAAAAGGCGATAAACTTTTAAATAAAGGTGATGACCTAAACTTTGCATCGATTACCATTTTAGCTTCACAAGGTATCACCCATGTAAAAGTATATAGAAAACCAAAAGTTTCTGTTTTTACAAGTGGTGAAGAGCTAAAACTTCACTATGAAACAATCAAAGATTACCAAATATACAACTCAAATACTCCCACACTATTAGCACGGACAAAAGAGTTAGGTGCTGATGTAACATTTGTAGGGATGGCAAAAGATAATTTAGAGTCACTCAAAGAGATGATAGGAAATTCACTCTATGCTGATTTTATTATCACAAGTGGTGGAGTAAGTGTTGGAGATGCTGATTTTACAAAAGAAGCATTTGAGAGTTTTGATATGGAAATACTTTTTGATGGTATCACAATCAAACCCGGAAAACCAACTATTTTTGGAAAAATTGGCAATACCTATATACTCAATCTTCCAGGAAATCCACTTGCTGCGGCACTTATATTTGAAATATTTGGAAAAATTATTTTACAGAAACTTTCAGGTAGTAAAAATATCTACCACAATACTCTATTAGCCAAAATGGGTGAAAATTTCAATAATAAAAAAGGTAGAACCACACTCATACCTGGTTTTTTTGATGGTGAATATTTCACTCCATCACATAAAAGATCAGCTGGAATGGTTGGAGTTTTACACAAATGTAATAGTATCATGGTACTTAACAAACAAAATGAAAAAATAGAAAAAGATGCACTTGTAAAAATACTTCCAATAAACTGGAAATTTTTTACAGATATAGAAAAAGATTATTTTAATTAAGGAATTATAAAAAAGTATGAAAAAAGCAGTATGTATTTTAAGTGGTGGGATGGATTCGACTCTATCTTCATATATAGCAAAAAATAGTGGTTATGAGATTATAGCAGTACACTTCAACTATGGTCAAAGAACAGAACACAAAGAGTTAGAAGCATTTAGAAATATCGCACGAGAACTTAATGTAGAGGAAAAATATGAGATCAATATTCCATTTTTCACTCAAATTGGAGCATCTGCTTTAACAGATAAATCTATAGATATTCCCACAGGTGGAGTAGAAGCTGGAGTACCAGTTACCTATGTACCATTTAGAAATGGAATATTCTTAAGTATCGCTACAGCAATTGCAGAAAAGCATGGAGCTGAGGCTTTATATATTGGAGTAGTTCAAGAAGATAGTAGTGGATATCCAGATTGTACTGATAATTTTATAGATAAAATGTCTGCTGCTATGAATCAAGGCACAAAAGAGGAAACAAAACTCGAGATAATCACACCACTAGTACATATGTCAAAAGCACAAATCGTAACAAAAGCACTTGAACTAGATGTTCCACTAGAACATACTTGGAGCTGTTATGCAAATGAAG
>JBATTX010000350.1:0-1736 GCA_049670825.1 Arcobacteraceae bacterium
GTTTTAATTGCATCTATTTTTATTGATGTACCAATTGGTTACTAACTAAAACTATCTCTTCTAATTTTCTAAGTGCATCGCCATTGTTAATAGCATCTTTTGCCATCTCTATACCCTCTTCTGTAGAGTGCACTTTACCATCAACTAACAAAGCAACAGCAGTATTTAAAACTACGATATCTTTTTTTGCACCTGTGATTGAACCATCTAAGATACCTTTTGTTATCGTAGCATTATATTTTGCATCACCACCTTCTATTTCAGATTTTGGTGAAAGTTCAAAACCATATTCTCGTGGGTCTAAGATAAATTCGTTAAAAGAACCTCTTTCAACAAAAGCACAATGTGTTACATCACTAATGCTTATCTCATCCATTCCATCTTCACTACTTACTACCATCGCTCTTTTTGTATTAAGTTGTGTCATCGCTTCTGCAATTTTTGGAACATATTCTTTATTGAATACTCCAATTAATTGTTTATGAACACTTGCAGGATTTGATAATGGTCCTAAAACATTAAAAATAGTTCTGTGATCAATTGATTTTCTAATTGGCATAATATGTTTCATTGCTGGATGATGATTGATTGCAAACATAAACACAAAACCAGTTTGCTTTAACATCTCTAGTTGCTTAGGAATAGTTAATGTGAGATTTACACCTAATTCCTCAAGCATATCAGCACTTCCACTATTGCTAGTGATACTTCTATTACCATGTTTTGCAATTTTACAACCACAAGAGGCTAAAATGATAGATACTGTTGTAGATATATTAAAACTATTGCTCTTATCTCCACCTGTTCCACAGTTATCTAATAGCTCTTCTTGTAAAGACTGTTCTACATTTAAAGGGAGCATATGTTCTCTCATAGCTGTCGCTGCAGCTGCAATTTCATCTGCAGTTTCACCACGTTCATATAGTTCTATTAAATATTTTTTAACATCATCATGATCTAATCTATCTTCAAATATATCATCGAATTTTAATCTTGCTTTATTAAACATTTAAATAGTCCTTCTATAGTTTTGTAACATATTCACTCTGACTTGATTTTGGAGTTGATTTTGTTTTTGGTATTTGTAGTACTTTGAACTTATCTGAGTATTCAAGATATTTGATTTCAATGATATCATCTATCTTAACCTCTTTTGCTTTCTTTACTGGCATATCGTTGATATATACAACTTTATGTGCCAACATATCTTCAGCTACTGCTCTTCGTTTTGTAATATTAACGGCGTTTAAAAATTTATCTATTCTCATAAGTATTATTATAGCTTATTTAGTTTAAATCACTCTAACTTGCTATTTTATTTGTACCGAATAAATTTGTTTCAAATTACATTTGATAATTTAATGAGTCTGCATTTCTTAACTTCTCTAAACCCTCAGGAGATATCATAGTCAATTCCCATTTAGGAGTAAAGACATATTTTAGATTACACTCATCAACTTCATCAATGCTTTGAACGGCACTTTTTATTAAATCATTAAGAGATTTTGTGCCACCACAACGAGAATTAAAGGTAGTCATCTCAATATTTACACGAATTTTTTCGTTTACATTTTCGATATCTATTTTATAAATCAGTCCCAACTCATAAATACTAATTGGAAGTTCAAGGTCTTTTACCGTGTTTCATTTTTCTATTACTAGTTGGTCTATATTATTCATTTTTTAATTCTTTCATCATATGTTTTTTTGTTTTATTGGTTGCTATTGCTTGAAAT
>JBATTX010000351.1:0-2048 GCA_049670825.1 Arcobacteraceae bacterium
TATAAGAGGTAAGTCTACTTTTATAAGTGTTGTAAAAAGTGATTTGTTTAAACTTCGTGAGGCTTTGTTTACATTGATACCCACTTTATCAAATGAAGACTCTACGCTATTTAACCCAACTGCTAAAAATCGTACCACATAACCAAAACAAAGTATAAATATAGTTCCACCTAAAAACAGATCATCAAACTTAAAAGTTTCGATAAGATAGTTATCAATACTGGTGCTGAGGATAATAACCCCAACAGCTATAACAGCCCCAGGTATAGAGTAACCAAGCGTTGCTACTTTGATAAGATATTTCATATATTTATTGTCAAATATTCTTGCACTATATCCAAGTATGATAGCGATCATCACGATTAAAAAAGCAGATAAAGAAGCTGCAAAAAAACTATTTAAAATTGTTTGTATATACTCTTCATCTAAAACAAAAGCATAGTGAATGATTGAGTATTTGATGATCCATATAATAGGGATCAAAAAACCTAATGTAAATGGAATTGATAAAAACCCTAAGATAAGCATTTGTCCTAAGAAGTTTGCTTTGATTTTTTTAATAGGAGTTGATACTGATTCTACTTTGTATCTAGCTCCTCCTCGATTAAATTTTTCAACAATTAATATAGTAAATACCATCGCCATCGCAATAGTTGAGATATATGCTGCACTATTTGGATCATTTAATCCAAACCAAGCTGTAAACACAGCAGTACTTAGTGTGTCTACTCCAAAATACTTTACCAAACCATACTCGCTAATAGTTTCCATCATCACTAATGATAACGCTCCTATAATAGCAGGTCGTGAAAGTGGCAATATGATTTTGTAAAAAATTTTAAATCTACTTATCCCTAAAGATAAAGCAGGATTAAGTAGATAACTCGAGTGTTTAGAAAATGAGGCTTTTACTATAAGATAGATATATGCATATAAAGCTAAAGCTAAGATAACGATAACAGATTTCATGTTTAACACATCAAAATAACTATGCACCCCTAAATCTTTTAGAAAAAGATGTACAGGTCCATAAAAACCTAAAATATCAGAATAGATAAATCCCATAATATATGATGGGATAATAAAAGGCAAAACCAAAACTATAGAAAAGAACTTAGCAAATCTAAATTCATAGAAAGTGACAAAATAAGCACTCCCTACTCCAAATATCAAACTTAAACTACAAACACCACCCAATAAAATAAGAGTGTTGATAATATAACCATTTAAAACTGTATTTTTTAGATGGGTGAGAGTCTCACTTTGTGCCCCGATAGCATTTGATACTATCAATACTATTGGAACTACAAGAATAAGTGTTAAAATGGATGATATTACTATCCAGTTTGATGGTATTTGAAGTTTTTTAAACATCTACTTCCAATTTACCTCATTGAAAATTTTCACAGCTTTGGCATTGTTTTTTCCTAGCTCTTCTAAATCTAAACTATCCTCTTTGAATGTTCCCCAAGAAGTTAAAAGTGCTGAAGGTTTTACACTTTTATTTACTGGGTATTCATAGTTTGCTTCTGCGAACATAGACTGCGCTTTAGGTGATACTAAAAACTCTAAAAGTTTTACAGCATTGTCTTTATTTTTACTATATTTTGTTACACCAGCACCAGAGATATTGATATGTGTTCCTTTACCATTTTGATTTGGAAAGAATACACCCATTTTTTCACCAACCATAACTTCAGCAGGTTTGTTAGAATTTAAAAGCTTTCCTACATAATATGTATTTACAACTGCTACATCACCAATACCAGCAGCAATAGCTTTCATTTGGTCTCTGTCACTTCCTTTTGGAGTTCTTGCAAAATTGTTTACCATACCAGTTGCCCATTGTTTTGCTTTTACCTCACCATCATTTGCAATCATAGAAGCTAGTAGTGATTGATTATAAATATTACTTGCTTTTCTAATTAACACTTTCCCTTTTAATTCAGGATTAGTTAACGCTTCATATGTAGATAGTTCAGAAGGTTGTACTTTATCTTTGTTATATACAATAACTCTCGCTCTTTTTGTAAGTGCAAACCAGTATC
>JBATTX010000352.1:0-3378 GCA_049670825.1 Arcobacteraceae bacterium
TCCATTTTGTTAACAAATATCATTCTTGGAACTCTATATTTATTAGCTTGTCTCCAAACTGTTTCAGATTGTGGTTGAACTCCACCAACAGAACAGAATACAGCTACAGCTCCATCTAGAACTCTCATTGATCTTTCAACTTCAATTGTAAAGTCAACGTGACCCGGAGTGTCAATAATGTTAATCATTAAATCTTCATTTGTTTTAGGGTGTTTCCAGTGACAAGTTGTTGCAGCAGAAGTAATTGTAATACCTCTTTCTTGCTCTTGTTCCATCCAGTCCATTGTAGCAGCACCTTCATGTACTTCTCCAATTTTGTGTGATACACCTGTATAGAATAAAATTCTTTCAGTAGTTGTTGTTTTACCTGCATCAATATGCGCAGCAATACCGATGTTTCTGAGTCTATTAAGTGGAGTTTTTCTTGCCATCTTAAAATTTCCTTTGTTTAATAATATTTTGTGATTATATCTAAATTATACTAAAAAAAAGGGGTGATAAACACCCCTTTTTCTTATACAAACTGAAAACTACAGTTTGATTACCATCTGTAGTGAGCAAAAGCTTTATTAGCTTCAGCCATTTTATGTACATCTTCTTTTTTCTTGAATGAGTTTCCTCTTTCATTAGCTGCTTCAAATAATTCGTTAGCTAATCTTTCAACAGAAGTTCTTTCATTTCTTTTTCTAGAAATGTCAACAATCCATCTAAGTGCTAAAGTTTGTCTTCTAACAGGTCTTACTTCAACAGGAACTTGATATGTAGCTCCACCAACTCTTCTAGATTTTACTTCTAAAAGTGGTTTAACATTTTCAATTGCTTTTTCAAATAAATCAAAACCTGATTCTTCACCTCTAGCATCAAGGTTTGCAATTGCACCATACATAATTTTTTGAGCAATAGATTTTTTACCATCTAACATAACTGCATTTATAAATTTTGTGATCAATTTACTATTGTAAATAGGATCAGCCATTACTTCTCTTACGGGAGCTTTTCTTCTTCTCATTATCTAATCCTTCTAGTTATTTTTTTGGTTTTTTAGTACCGTATTTAGATCTTGCAACTGTTCTGTTTGCAACACCAGCAGTATCTAAAGCACCTCTAACGATGTGATATTTAACACCAGGTAAATCTTTAATTCTACCCCCTCTAACTAGAACAATTGAATGCTCTTGAAGGTTATGACCTTCTCCACCGATGTATGAAATAACTTCAAAACCTGTAGTTAATCTAACTTTTGCAACTTTTCTTAAAGCCGAGTTAGGTTTTTTAGGTGTTGTTGTATATACTCTTGTACATACTCCTCTTCTTTGTGGACATTTTTCTAAAGCAGGAGATTTTGATTTTTCAATTACTCTTTTTCGCTCTTTTCTAATCAATTGATTAATTGTAGGCATTTTATTCCTTTATATAATTTGGTTTGAACTATAAAGCTTAGTTCACGCTTCTCTTTTTAAAGTAACACTAGTTACTTTAGATACTACCTAATCTCGAAAAGGATTTTAGTTTCTCGAAAAAAGTCTTGAATTATACTAAAAAAAAACTTAAAAGTTGTTGTACTGGAAGTGTATTTGTAAATTAAGGGTTAATAAAAGAGAATGTTTCTCTTTTATTAGTAGGTGATTATTCCTCTTCTGACTCTGTCCCTGATGATACAGTTGGAATACCCATAGCAAGTAAAATTTTCTGTTCGATCTCATTTGCGATTTCTGGATTGTCTAGTAAAAATTGTTTTGAGTTTTCTTTCCCTTGTCCTATTTTACCATCATTATAACTAAACCAAGCACCAGCTTTATCGATGATATCCATTTTTACACCGTAATCAATGATTTCACCCATTTTACTAATACCAGCTCCAAACATAATATCAAATTCAACCACTTTAAATGGAGGTGCAACTTTATTTTTTACAACTTTTACTTTAGTTCTATTTCCGATAACCTCTTCACCTTGTTTAAGTGAAGCAATTCTTCTAATGTCAAGTCTTACTGAGCTATAAAATTTTAGTGCATTTCCACCTGTTGTTGTTTCTGGACTACCATATCCAGTCATACCAATTTTCATTCTGATTTGATTAATAAAAATTACAGTTGTGTTCATTTTATGCATAATACCTGTGATTTTTCTTAATGCTTTAGACATAAGTCTTGCTTGAACACCAACTTGCATATCATCCATATCACCATCAATCTCAACTTTTGGTGTTAATGCTGCAACTGAATCGACTACAATTAAATCAACAGCACCACTTCTTACAAGCGTTTCTAAAATTTCTAATGCTTGTTCTCCGTAATCTGGTTGTGATACAAGTAAATTATCAATATCAACTCCAAGATTTCTTGCATATGCTGTGTCTAGTGCATGCTCAGCATCAATAAAAGCACACACTCCACCAGCCTTTTGACACTCTGCTATGGCATGAAGTGTAAGTGTAGTTTTACCAGAACTTTCAGGTCCATAAATTTCAACTACTCTTCCTTGTGGTAATCCTCCAACTCCTAAAGCTAAATCCAAACCTAATGAACCTGTACTAATTGCTTCCATTTCAACAACTGGCTTATCTCCAAGTCTTATTAATGTACCTTTACCAAATGCTTTATCCATTTGTTTGATTGCAAGATCTAAAGCGTTCTTTTGTTGTTCATTCATTTTATATTTCCTCAAATGTGTTTAATTATGTGTAAGTATATCTGTTATTTTAGAAAAGTATAAAAAAGATTGCATAATGCAATATTTTTTATATCCAATTTTTAAAATATTGTATTTGTTCTTTTGTTCGTTGAGTACTTGTTCCACCAAAAGATGTTCGAGCATTCATTGAGTTTCTTAGATTCAAGTATGATAATATCTCTTTATCAATATTTTTTATCTCTTCATTCGAAGCTTGAATCTCTTCAATGGTAAGTTCACTCATATCTTTACCCAACTTATTTGCCATAGCTACAACATCTTTTGTGATATAGTAAGCAGTTCTAAATGGCATATTTGCTTTTTGAACTAAGTAGTCAGCTAAATCTGTTGCACTGAGGTGTCCTATTTTACAAGCATTTTCCATTCTTTCTACATTAATTATAAGTGTATCCATAACTGCTGTTATGATATCTAAAGAGATTTCACAAGTTTGAACACTGTCAAATACTCCCTCTTTATCTTCTTGTGTATCTTTATTGTAGGCAAGTGGTAAACCTTTCATCACTGTAAGTAATGAGATTAAGTTTCCATATACTCTTCCTGTTTTCCCTCTTAAAAGTTCAGGAACATCAGGATTTTTCTTTTGAGGCATGATTGAACTTGTCGTTGCATACTCATCACTCATTTTTACAAAACCAAATTCATAACTTGACCATAAAATTAACTCTTCACTTAGTCTACTAA
>JBATTX010000353.1:0-6036 GCA_049670825.1 Arcobacteraceae bacterium
GTATCAATACCATCAGCTCCTGATGCTTCACCTTTTTCATCTCCATTATCTAAATCAACAGTAATTCCCCCTGTTGCATTTTCATAACTAGCAGTATCTTTTCCAGCTCCACCTTTTAAGACATCGGCATCAGCTCCACCCTCTAAAGTATCAGTTCCTGACCCACCCTCAAGGGTATCTTCACCAGCCAATCCTCTTAACGTATCGTTTCCAGACTCTCCAATAAGAACATTTGCATTTGCATCTCCTGTTATAGTATCATTGTCTTGCGTACCTGTAATATTTTCAATATTTGAGATAGTATCTGTTTTGTTTGAGGTATACAGTTTTTTAACTGTAGCATTGCCAGAAACATCTAATGTACTAAGATCAGCATCTATCCCCTTAGCACTATCGATATTATCATAACTTGAATAATCTAAAACATCCGTTCCATCATTTCCATCAACAACATCATTGTTATTACCTGTTCTAATAGTATCATTAGCTATACCACCATTAATTTCATTGACAATTGTTTCTGAACCATAGATAATGTTGTCATTGATATTCGTTGTTATTACAAATCCTGATTCGATTTGATTTCCTGTGCTATCTAAGAATTTTGAAAATTCATATTGTGTTGGGTCATTAAAATCTGTTATCTCTTTGACATTTATTCCATAGTTTTTAAAAAATGACAACTCAGTTTTCAATGGTGCTTCTGTGATTAAGTCTTTTTTATCTTCAGGGATATTATCAAAACTAAATTTTGTAGTCGCGTCAATTTTAATCTCAAAATTTGTTGTGTTAGGATTTGTAGCTTGGGCTTTATTCATAGATATTTGAATCTCTAAATTTCCACTTGAGTCTAGTGTAAATCCATCTATTGCTTCTGTGTTTGCTTTGTCTTTATTTAGTGTCCAAACGCCACCACTTTCTGTTGCATTTAAAATACTAAAGCCATCAGGAAAATCTGAACTAGAAATCTTGATACTTTCAATACCAAAACCTAAAGGCTGATTTGGTGAAAGTTTTATTGTTCTTGAAATTGTTGTATCATTTATATACTGTGCATTATCTGCATTAATAATTAATTTATTTGCATCAGTACTTTTTATATTTCGATAATCAAGTGTCTCTGCATAAGTTTGTTTAACAATATCTGCTCTATTTGCTGTTGCATTAGTTCCTGGATAAATATTGTCATACGAAGTTCCCCCACCACCTTCTATAGTTATAACATTTGAGGTAATGCTCTTTGTAATTTGTACATGTTGAATATCAATATCAAAAGATAAAGTTGGTTCAATCCCTTCTGTTACTGCTGTTTCTGTTTCATTATTTGATGCTGTTTTTGTTTCTGTTGATGTAAAAATTACTGGTTCATCAATAACATCTGCAACTGATTCATCTAGCGTAACTGAAATATTATCGTTTGGATCTTGAATATTTTCATTATCACTTATTTGTATTATCTCTTGAATAATAACAATTGGCTGAGGGTCTGTTTGAGGAGAGTCTTGTTTTGCTTCTTGATCTATTTTAACATTAAGACTAGCAGATACTGATTCTAAAGGGAGGTCATTAACTTCTTCTATGGCTGATAGAATTGTAGATAATGATAATTTTGAAGCTCCACCAAAATTAAATGATGGTGGAGTATCGTTGTAACCCATTAAAGCCATCGAAACAAAGGTAAATGAACCTTGATTAGGAATATCAATAATAATATCCCCACCTACAAGTTTATAGTTTAAGTCTTCAATCTTTATACCATCAAGATTAAAGTCTATCTCATCACCTGGTCTAACGTATACAGAGACATTGTCACCTTTTGCTGGTGCTTTTTTTAGTTCTACTTTGTTACTTTTGTATTTTATATTATCAGTATCTTTTAATTCAGCCATAAGAACCCTTTATTTTTAAATAATTAGTTACTTTATTTTACCATAATTTTCCCAAAAGTTTATAAATTTTAAAAAAAAGCTAAAGTTATGTCTTACAGAAATAATTTTTTTAGTAATTTTTAAGCAATGGAACATTTTTTGTATATACCAAAGAATAAATGGATAAATAAAAATTAATTTACAGAAGTTACACGCTAAAACTTAATTTATCTATCCATTTTCAAACCAAACTAAAAAGGAAAAATTATGGCAGTATTAATAACTGATGAATGTATAAATTGTGAAGCATGTGCTGGAGAGTGTCCCGTTGCAGCAATTTTAGAAGATACAAATGAAAAAAATCCTAGTGACGAAAAATTTTATGTGAAACCTGAAAGTTGTGTAGAGTGTGTAAATCATGCAGATGAACCAAGATGTGTAGAAGCCTGTCCAACAGAAGGTGCAATCGTTTGGGATATGCCATATACAATAGAGTTCAATGAATATTATAAAGAGAGAAATGAAGAGGGAATTTATAATATTAGAGAACACAAGAAAAAAGGTCTTATGTTACCAGAGATCAAGTCTCAACCTTATATCGAATCAATCGCCATGAGTGATAGAGAATCGTACGCAACAATTGGTCAATGGTAAAAAGCATACAAAATATACGGAATAGTTATTGCAATATATCATTTAGATAAAACAAAAAGGATTTCAAAATGAGTTGTTCAACTGGCGGATGTGGTACTACTAATGATACAGGATTTGATCCTAATGATCCAATAGCAGCCGATATCCATGAAAAAATAAATAATCACCCTTGTTATAGTGAGGGTGCACATCAGCACTACGCTAGAATCCATGTTGCTGTTGCTCCTGCATGTAACATACAATGTAACTATTGTAACAGAAAATATGACTGTTCAAATGAGAGTCGTCCAGGAGTTACAAGTGGAAAATTAAGTCCCGAAGAAGCAGTAAAAAAAGTGCTTTATATTGGTGGTGAGATACAACAACTTTCAGTAGTAGGAATAGCAGGTCCTGGTGATGCGTTAGCAAACCCAAAAAAGACATTTGACACATTTCGAATGCTACAAGAAAAAGCTCCAGACTTAAAACTCTGCTTATCAACAAATGGTCTACGAATTGCAGATTATATTGATGAGATAGAGAAATATAATGTAGATCATGTAACTGTTACAATCAATACTGTTGACCCTACAGGAGAAATTGGTGCAGAAATTTACCCTTGGGTGCATTGGGAACATAAAAAAGTTTGGGGAAAAGAGGGAGCAAAAATTCTTTTAGAGAAACAGCTAGAAGGTATCAAAGCTTTAACAGACAGAGGTATTTTAGTAAAAGCAAACTCTGTTTTAATCCCAGGGGTAAATGATAAAGACTTACCAAATGTTGCTAAAAAACTTAAAAGTATGAATGTATTTTTACACAACATCATGCCCCTACTTTCAAGTCCAGAATTTGGAACAAAGTTTGGACTTGATGGAGTTCCAAGTGCTACAGACCAAGAGCAAATGGCATCACAAGAAGCCTGTGGAATGGATATGAAACTTATGAAACACTGTAGACAATGTCGAGCAGATGCTGTGGGACTTATTGGGGAAGATAGAGGTGATGAGTTTTCAAAAGAAAGTTTTGTAGCACTTAGTTTCAATGAGTTAGAAAAGAAATATAATATTTCAGCTCGTGCACAAAAACATGAAGCGATCGAGAACTGGAGAACACAACTTGATGCTGCAAATGAAAGAATCAAACTCGAACAAGCTACAAAATTTGAACTCAGTTCAACTGGAGAGACAAAATTAGTAGCTGTTACAACATCTGGTGAAGGGATGCTCAATATGCACTTTGGAAGTGCTCAAGAGTTTTTAGTGTATGAAGCTGGAGATAAAGCTATCAAATTTGTGATGCATAGAAAACTACAAAGTTCATACTGTAGTGGTCCAGAAAACTGTGATGGGAACAACCCAATTGAAGAGATTAAATACACACTCAAAGATTGTGATCTTCTTTTAACTGAAAAAATTGGTGACTGTCCTATGGAAGAGTTACGATCTATTAGTCTTATAGCTGATGAATCATATGCAAACCAACCAATAGAAAAATCTGTATTTGATGCAGTGCAAAAGCATTTTTATTCTCAAAAAGAGTTAGGTTAATCGACCAAAAGGAGATTTTATGGAAACTTCAATACTCCATAATGCAACTTCAGATGATGAACTTTTAGAGATAGCTAAAAGTTCACAATGTGCTGAAGTATTAGATGCATTAAAACATAATTGTGACAATAAAATAAGAAGAGCAGTCGCAAGAAATACTTATACATCATCAAAAACTTTAAACGATTTACTTATGGATGCTGTATTAAATGTAAGTTATATGGCAGTACAAAATCCAAACTGTACATCAAAACGAGTTTTTGGTGATGTATCAAATCCTTGCGTACAGTGTTTGGAAGATGAAAGATACAGAAATTGTGATAGTTGTACGATTATCCAAGAATTTCACGAAAACTTTTAGGAGTAAATTATGGCACTTATCAACGACACCACACTACGAGATGGGGAGCAAGCTCCTTATGTATCTTTTAAACTTGATGAAAAACTCAAAATAGCACAACTCTTATATGAAGCGGGTGCTGATGAGTTAGAAGTAGGAATTCCAGCGATGGGAGAAAAAGAACAAGAGGAGTTAAAAGAGATTTTAAACCTTAATTTACCTATTCCTATTATGAGTTGGAATCGTGCTACAAAAGAGGACCTAGAAGCCTCTTTAAGCTGTGGTGTAAAAGCAGTTGACTTATCTATTCCTGTTTCTAAAATACTTATAGATATCAAATATAAAAGTGATATAGATAGACTTTTTAGAAATCTTGAAGAGGTGATAACTTTAGCAAAACAAGAGAACCTTTTTGTGTGTATTGGAGGAGAGGATGCCAGTCGTGCTGATAATGAACTTTTAAAAGAGATTATGAGTTTTTCTATGTCTTTGGGTGCAAATAGATTTCGTTATTGTGACACTGTTGGTATTTTAACACCTGTAAAAACTTATGAAAATATCTCATACCTCTGTTCATTTGATCTTTTAGATATCGAGATACATACACACAATGACTTTGGAATGGCAACTGCAAATAGTATTGCTGCTATTGAAGCTGGTGCAAAAACTGCAAATACTACCGTTATAGGATTAGGTGAGAGAGCAGGAAATGCTTCATTTGAACAAGTTTTGATGAGTTTAACACACCAGTTTAATGAAAATAGAAAGATTGATTCTTCCAAATTACGAGAGTTAGTAAAAACTGTTTCAAAAGCTGCAAATAAACAGATTGACGCAAACTGCCCTATTGTAGGAAAACACATATTTTCACATGAATCAGGTATTCATGTAAATGGAATGATTAAATCAAAAAACGCTTATGAAGCATTTTCTCCAGGAATTGTTGGATTAAATAGATACTTTCCTATTGGAAAACACAGTGGAAGTGCCACACTGCTGTATCATCTCAATGCGCTTGGTATCACACCTGATAAAGCAAAAGTACAAGCACTTTTACCGCAAGTTAGAGATATAGTAACTAACAGAAAAAAAGTGATGAATTCACAAGAGTTAAAAGAGTTATACTTATGTTCGTAGGATGGATAAGACACGAAACATTACAACAAGATATAGAAAAACTATCTACAACCATGGGACTAGATACAAATCTAGTACTTAATACCATCAAAGAAGATGCAAGCTTAGCTTTTGGAGCATATGCAAACAATGAGCTTGTTGGATTGATTTGTGCAATCTCTTTTGAAAACTCTATTTTGATAAACAATCTTTATTATACGCAAGAAAATAGTGAAGAACTTATCAGACGATTATTTAAAATATTACTTCAAAATATCAACCAACCAACAAAAACAATTTTGTTTATGGCGAACACAATTGAACACAAACTTTTAGAACCACTAGGATTCAAAAAATATGCCAATTTTGTAAAAGCAGTCAACTCTACAAATACTGTAGCATTTAATTTTTCAAATGCAACTTCTAAAAGTATTAGTACTGAAAACTACTTGCCTACTATTAAAAAGCTAGATTTTCAAACATTTAAAGAAGATAGACTGCACTATATCACCCATATTGTAGGAAAACAATC
>JBATTX010000354.1:0-4828 GCA_049670825.1 Arcobacteraceae bacterium
GGAAAAAGATACACAAACTTCCCAATTAAATTAGGATAGTATAAATATTTAAAAATAAACACTAAAAACTACGAACACTCAATCAAAGTACCTAATACTTATAAACTCTACTGTAGAGTTTATAGGTCTTTAGGACATATCTAATCTTCTGTATGGAATATTACAAGTTGAAAGAAACTCAGACTCCAATTCAAAACTTACATAATCGATTTTTTGAGGCATTTTTACAAAAAATACTCATTAAATATTATGTAAATTATATAAAATGATTTTAAAAATTTATTTTAAATTTTTTGTTTTATCATTTTAGCTTTTACTGTATTTTTACCAATAAACTCTTTTGCATCAGCATCACTCACTACTAGTTTAGCGATTATATCTGTGTCAACTGCCACATCATGAGTTTGACTTGCTATCATTGCATTTTGTTGTGTTTGTTGGTCTAATGCATTTACTGCATCATTAATTTGTTCAATTCCTGTAAGTTGCTCTTTTGATGCCATTTCAACATCTTTAATGAGATTTATTGTTTGAGATATATTATCATTTAATGTGCTATAACCATTTATCATCTCTGCAGCAATCCTTTTACCACCATTTGCTTTAGCTGTTGCATTCTCTACCAATAGTTTTATTTCATTTGCAGCTTCTGCTGATCTTGCTGCTAAGTTTCTTACCTCTTGTGCAACAACAGCAAAGCCTTTTCCAGCTTCACCTGCTGTTGCTGCTTCTACTGCTGCATTTAACGATAATATATTTGTTTGAAATGCTATTTGATCAATAATTGAAATTGCATCGCTAATTGCATTAACCTCTTGATCTATCTCATTCATAGCTTTGGTTGTTTCATTTGCTAGTGTTTCACCCCTAGATGCAGATTCTGTTACATTTGAAGCTAAGTTAGACATTTTGATAATATTGCTTGTATTATTTGAAATGTTTCCTGTTATCTCTTCGAGTGCGGCTGCTGTTTCTTCTAATGCGGCTGCTGCTTCATTGGAATTTTGATTTAATATATCTACGTTTCTAAGAAGTATATTTGAACTTTCATCTAACGTTAATCCATTTGTTTTATTTTCTACTAGCATTGTTGTGATTGCATCACCTAAGGTATTCACACCTGTTGCTAGTTTAAGTAAATGATCTTTTATCCCTTCAGTTTTAACTTTATTCATATAATTATTACTAGAGTACTGTTCAAGAACATCCAATACATTATCTATATTTACTTCGATATTTACAGCCATTTGGTTTAGAAGTCTTGTTAATTGTTGTAATGCAGGATTATTACTTTGTGTTTCAACTCGTTTACATAAATCACCTTGTTCAAATTCACTTAGTACGGTAATCGTGTCATCAATCACTTGTCTATCTTCTTGTATACCTTTTTTTGTTTTTGTAATATTTTCATTTACAATTCTTGCCATCTGTCCAAATTCGTCTTTTGCAGAATCTTCAAGTCTACTTACATCGGTAGTTTCTCTATTGAGATATTGAAAGAACTGGTTTAATCCTTGATTGAAATTTTTAAGTGAGTTCACGATTACGGAAGAAATAAGAATAGAAATTCCAATAAATATAACTACAATAATACTAGAAATAATCAACAATACTTTTTTAAGTTCACTTTGTGCTTCTTCTTTTAATGTGATTGCACTTTTATTAATTAAGAATAGTTTTTTCTCTAAAAGTAATCCCGTTGCCGACATACTTTGTATAGTAGATGAAACAGTAACAGAACTTTGTGCTGTACTATTAATAAGTTTTAAGTCTGAAAAATGAATAAAATAATTTATATATTTGTGTGAAAGTGATAAAATTTCATCACATAAATCTCTATTTGATTTTAATGATAAATGTGATTGTAAATCCAACACATAAGTGTTAAGCAAAGCAAAATCATTTCTTACTTTAGCTGCTTTGTCTATAGTTGGATCATTTATAAATTGGTAAACTGAGATTCTCCCTTTTAATACCTGTTGAATAAAAATATCTGTTTGTGTAGCAGCTGAGACTCTTGAATTTGCTAAATTGTTATAGTAAGTAAATACTCCTCCTAAAATAACCATAAACAATACGATAAGTATTGGAAAACTTAATAGTTTATTTTTTGTTGATAAATTTTGAAACATTTATCATCTCCTTATAATGAATTTTGTAATTCGATTATAAGAAAAGATTATTTCTTAAAAATTTCCTTTTAATTTATAGCCAACATTATACATAGAATCAAATAGGTTGCAATCTAGTTTTTTCTTCAATTTTGAAAAAATAATTCTTAGTTTATTTGGGTTATAATTATCATCTTCATTTTCCCAAATATAATTTATAATATCTTCATTAGAAAAGATGGTATGTTTATTCTTGCAAAACAGTTCTAGTAAAAGATGCTCTTTTTTTGTTAATTTTATCTTTTGATTATCTACTGTGTAAAGTTGCAATTCTAATTTATTCCATTGAAACCCTTTTTCTAGAGTAATTACATTGCGATTTGTTCTTTTATTGTTCAAAATTTTTATTTGTATTTTTATTATTTTTTCTAAATCAAAAGTTTTTACAGGCTTAATGAGATATTTACAAAGATTCAATTCAATTGCATCTAAAAGTTTTTCTGTATCTGAATAAGCCGTAAGCATGATAAGAATTATAGTATCATCTTTTTCTCTAATTCTTTTGGCAACTTCAAGTCCATTGATTTTGGGTATATTTATATCTAAGATAGCAATATTTGGATTATACAAAGAGTATTTTTGTAATGCATCCTCTCCATCAGTTGCCTCATAAACATTTTTAAAATATAGTTTTAAAAATTTTATATATTGATCTTTTAAAATTAAATTATCTTCTACATATAATATTGAAAAATCACTCGGTATCATGAGCTTTAATCCTTATGGTGAATTTTACACCATCATTTAAATTAGTAGCAAAAATATCACCATTAAAATGTTGATTTACAATTTTTTTGGCTATATAAAGTCCCATACCAGTTGGAGTATTTTTCCTTTTCGTTGAAAAGTATAAATCAAAGATTTTGCTAAAATATTGTTCTTCTATGCCTCCTGCATTATCTGATATTTCGATACATATAAATTCATCCATATCATATGTTAAGATATCAATGTTGGGAGTGCTTATAGTCTTAGTGTTAAAAGAATCTAATGAGTTGGTAATCAATGACAAAATGACTTGTTGAAAAAGTGTTCTATATCCATTTACACATTTTTTGCTTTGAAAATCTATTTGCATATCTATACGCTGTAAAGAAGGATTTACGATATTAAGACAATGGCCAATCGCCTTGTTTACAACAAAATTTTTCTCATTACATTCTTGCACAAAAAATTTGCTAAAATCATCAATTGTTTGGGATAAATATTGTGTTGTATTTTCAATATCATTAATTGCTTGTTTTAGCTTTTGTTCATTTAAAGAGCCACTTTTTTGTTCCATATACATATTTAGAGTAAGTGAATTTATTTGGGACAAAGGTTGTCTCCATTGATGAGCAATCATATTTAGCAATTCACCAATATCTGCGATTTTTGATTGTTGATTAATTATGTCATTTTTACGTTTATGCTCTTCTTCTATTATTTCTAATTTTTGCTTATATATTATGAAAATATTTTGAATTTTTTTTGACAATAAAGTTAAGACAACAATAAGAATTACACTAATAAATATAGTAATACTAACAAACTTTTGTAGGTATGATTGGTGTTCTTTTTTAAGTGCCACAACTTTTGCATCAATGACCGTTTGTATATCACTAGGATGAAAACCATAACCCACAATCCAATTCCATGGCTTAAATTTTTTAACATAAGATATTTTCTCACTTTGTGTTGAATGAGTTCCTAATATACCCATATAAGAGATATATCCCTCTTCTTTTTGCATTATTTGGTCAATTGTTTTTTTTAATACAATTTCATTTTTATCATATGCCTTTATCTTAGTTTTCAAGAGTAAATTTTTATTTATATTTACAATAAGTTGTCCATTTGAGTTAATAATAAATATATATCCAGTGGCATCATATTTTATTGATTGTACTAGTTTTAAAATTCTTTCCTTAGTCGCGTCTTCTGAAAACTTGTCATTGAGTTTTGCTTCATTATATTGTGTTTGAATGATATCGTGTATTTTAGTTGCTTCTTTTTTAATTATATCTTTATTGAGATTTATATAATTTCTTTGAATCTGTTTTGCTTCTTGATTCAGTTGTGTAGTATGATAATCTATGAGGATAAAAATAATTATCATGGAAAAAAAGATAAATATAAGTATTGGAATCATACTAATATTTTTAAGTAGTGTAGTTTCTTTATATTCTGACATTTAAAAATTATAGCACTCCATAGTTAATTAAATGTTAAAGAAATAAGTTATACAGCTTCTCTTCTCTTTAATACATTTACAACTATAAAATAATAATATAAATTTCCAATTTTAAAAGTAAATATAGTTTTCTTGTAAATTCTTTATATAAATATATCAAACTTTGTTTCATAGTTCAACTACTTCCTTGTTTTGATTCAATCTATGATTAAGAGTAATAATGTTTTCATGAAAATATTAAGCTTTATAGACCGATGGTTTAAGTAAGAAAAAAGAATATATTTATTAATATTAGACTAGTGGTTTAAAAAAGGAAGACAATGACTAAAAAGGTTAATAAAAAAGAATATATTTGCGAAAAAGCATATGAAGAATTAGTAAAAAGTGGAATTAATCAATTTTCAATAAATAAATTTCTATCTATTATAGAAATCTCAAAAGGACAATTTTACTATTATTTTAAAACAAAAGAAGAACTCTTATG
>JBATTX010000355.1:0-2964 GCA_049670825.1 Arcobacteraceae bacterium
ATACAATATATTTTTCAAGTAGATATAAGTGGAAATAAACTTATCACTATGCCACTTGCAAACATAAATGTAACAGAGTTTATCATTTTACTTGTTATTGGTGTGGTAGGTGGAGTTGTTGCAAAGAGATTAAAAATCTCAGCAGCTTATTTAATAGGACCTATGATTTTTAGTATCGCTTGTCACTCAACAGGATTAATAACGACTACAGTTCCAGATGAGTTTTTGAAATTTGTGCAAGTGGTATTTGGTACAATGATTGGTTTTACCTTTAGGGGAGTTAGTTTAAAAGATGTATTTAAAACGCTTATCTCTACTTTTGGACATTTTATGATACTTGTGTTGATTTCGGCTATTTTCATCGCTATTGTAACATTCAGTTTTGATTTTCCAGTTTTATCTATTCTATTAGCATTTAGTCCAGGTGGACAAGCGGAGATAAATCTTATAGCTATACTAGTTGCTGCAAATGTTCCTTATATCACTTTACATCATATTGTACGACTATTTATAGTGATGAATATAGCTCCGATTTTTGCTAAAAGACTGTAAGCATTTTATATTTTAGCATTTCGTTTAGCTTCTATTTGCGCGCAGATAGATAAGGCTATTGATTGGTGGGTATTGCCTCCAATATCTATCCCAATTGGGGCAAAAAATCGTGCGTCATTTTCGAGATTGAATTGAATTGTTTTGTTTTGTGTACTTTTTTTATTTCCCATCAGTCCAATATACTCTACACTAGAATCAATCAATGCTTTTAGATAGGTATCATCTGTTTTTGGATTGTGACTGAGTATCACTGATGCATTGTATGGTGTTAAATCCATATTTAAGATATCTTCAAAGTTCTCTAGCTCTATGATCTCATCTGCTTGATTTACATAAGTTTCATTGATGTTGATATCGATAATTGTAGTTTTCCAACCCATAAGATTTGCCATATTTAAAAACGATGTCACATGCGCACCAGCTCCAAAAATCAAAATAGAGTAGGGAAGTTTGATTTGTTGATAAAATTTTCCATCTTCAAATTTTGTTTTATGAACTGTATGTGAGAGTTCAAAACTATTATCGTTGATATTACGAATAAGTGTTTTATCAAAATTATTTAATGCAATCTCTAAAATTCCATAATTATCTTCTTTCAAAAAGGTTTGCAAAAAGTACTTGCTTGTACCATGTCCCGAGGAGGGGTCTTTGGGAATATTTTCAAAATAGCGTGGCTTCTTATCCCTAAAAGCTGTTTTGGCATACTCTAATATTTGGGTATGAAGGTGTTTACTTCCAAAAACACCTATAAACTCAAAATTTGAGTTAATAATCATCAAGTTTCCAGCTTTTGCATAAGTAGAACCAACTGTTTCAATTACACTTACCCCTACAAGATCAAGATTATGTGCTTTACTGTTTTGTATAAATTTGATGTATTCTTTGTTTTCAAACATAATATTATGAGACCCTTATTTATTGTATTTTTTATTTAAAATGAAACTATTTTGGCATTATATAGAAAAATTATAATATCAGCTAGACATATTCTACAAAATTTATTTTCTTTTCAAATTATGTTCTCTTGAACTTTAACAACTCTTTGAAAGTTTTGACTAAATAAGTTCAGATACAATTGCTTTAATTTAATACAAAATAAAAGATAATGAAAGAGTAAAATGAAAAAAACATATATAAAAAAACTGATGATACAAGGTATCAGTATAACTACAAATAATACAAATGAAATGAATGAAGAAACACAAAAAATAGCACCACTTTGGGAGCAATACGACAAAGAAAATATCTATTCAAAAACACTTAACAAATCAAAAGATGAAAGTTTTTATGGTGTATACTCAAATTATGTATCTGATGTAAATGGTGATTATGATGTAACAGTTGGAGTGGAAGTAACAAAACCTAAAAATGCAATCGTAATTGAAAATGAAAAATATCTCTTATTTACAAAACAAGGTGAGCTTCCTGATGTTGCTTTTGAAGCGTGGCAAGAGATTTGGGAATATTTTGAAAACAATGATGAATACGAAAGAAAATATGCTGTTGATTTTGAGAAGTACTCAAAAGAAGATGAGATAGAGATTTATATATCTATTTTATAATATAAGGAAAATCACTTTGACCTATGTCGTACCCAATTATTTTATCGAAAACAATTATTCAAATCTGTTAAATATAGATAATTTATTGTGTTTAAATTGTATTACTAAAACACACAATACAAATGTATATGCTAGAACAACTATGCATAGTATGGGTGTGGTAATTGAAGGTTCAAAGGTGATACATTTGAATAACGAAGATGTAAACATAGAAAAAACTGATTTGTTTTTTCTTACTCAAAATAACTATTATATGAGTGAAAGAGTCGTTGATGATTCTAAATACAAGTCATTATTAGTATATTTTGATGATAAATTTATTTTTGATTTTATCAATAAATATAATATTCAAATCAATACAAAAGATGAACAAAATACCGTAAAAGCTAGTTATAAAAGTGATAAATTATTTGAAAATAGTGTACAGATATTTCAAGAGTATTTAAAAGTTGATTTTAATGAAAATCTTTTAAAACTCAAAATTGAAGAGATGTTTTTACAAGCACTAAAACACAATGAGAAGAATATGCACTCTTTTTTTAATGCTATTCTTTCAACAAGTCAAGATAGAATAAAATATATTTTAGAGTCAAATATAGACCTTATACAAACCCTTGATGATATGTGTAATATCACAAGACTATCAGAAAATAAGATAAGAAGATATATCAAAAAAGAGTTTAATCAAACTCCAAAAATATGGCTAGACACAAAAAGATTAGAAAAAGCAGTTTTACTTTTAAAAAATACAAATAAAAGTATCTCAGATATATCCACAACTTGTGGATACTCCACTGTTTCATGGTTTATTTCTCAATTTAAAAAATACCACAATCAAACACCCAAAGAA
>JBATTX010000356.1:0-5064 GCA_049670825.1 Arcobacteraceae bacterium
TATCTTTTGTGTTGCATGTAATACATCTAGTACATTTTCATTGGTTATACCTTTTTTATAGCTATAGTTATCTTTATTAAATATAGAAAACATACAAGGAACGGACACAGCTGTTGAGGTACCACATGAGTAAGTATTTGATAAATTGATGATATCTTCATTTTTTAATAATGGGTTTGTTTCTTTTTCATAGTCATTTAAAGAGAAGTGATCTGCGCGTGCTGCTTCTCCTACTACCATAATTATTAGCTTATGAGGTTTATTCTCTTCTCTTGTTATAGTTGCACTATTAGTTAATTTTTTTACTATTATAGGTCCACTATTAAGTGTAAGGTTTATATACTTTCCTATACTATATATCCAATATGTAGGGTTAACATAATATCGTAACGATTTATGCTCTCTAAAAAATGTCGCATAGTGTTGACTAAAACTCATAAGCATAATAGCTAAGAGCACACTCGATAGAACAATAGTTTTAATTTTTGAAAATAATTCACTTCTATATGAGCCATACTTTATATTTAATTTATAGATAACAAATGAAGGTACAACTGCTAAAAGAAATATATTAATTACTAACTCAAGACTAAAAAGATCAAGTGATTCATTTAGATTTGTTTGAAGTGAGTTTCTTATCATACTATCATCTATTACTATATGATAGGTATTCATAAAATAGTTTGCAAATGCTGATACAACAATGATAGTTATGAGTATTGGTTTAAGTGTATATTTTGAACTAAAAATACTTAGAAGTATAATTGATAAAGTTGTGATCAAAATTACTAATGAAAATATAAAAAGTATATTACTTCCATTTAATGTATAGGTATTTATTACATTTTGAAAAAACGAAATATTATATAATAGGGTTAATAGTATAGAGACATATACTATAAGTTTGTACTGGGTAATTTTATTCACTAAAATCCTTTTATTTAATTTTGAAAATGAAGTATATTTGACTAATATGAACATAATATGAATTACTAAGAGGTAACTATTGAGTTACTTAAAGTTGTCTTTAATAAAAACTAAATAAAATATATAATTATATAGAAAAATAAGGAAAAAAATGACGGAACATATTCAAACGATACAGAGGTTTATAAAAGATGAATCATTTAGTGGGGTTTTACTTTTTATAGCAACATTAGCTGCAGTAATTGTTGCAAACTCAGCACTAGGAGATGCTTACTATAACCTTTGGCATATGCCATTAGGGATAACTTTAGGTGGTCATACTATTGCTATGGATTTAACACACTGGATTGATGATGGGTTAATGGCTCTATTTTTTCTGATGGTTGGATTAGAGATTAAAAGAGAACTTTTAATAGGAGAACTATCATCTATTTCAAAAGCAAGTTTTCCAATTATTGCTGCTATTGGTGGTATGGCTATACCTGCATTAGTGTATGTAGCACTTAATCCTGGCAATCCTCTAGGATTTGGTATACCAATGGCAACAGATATTGCCTTTGCTTTAGGTATATTAATGCTTTTAGGGAAAAGAGTAAATCCAGCTTTAAAGCTTTTTTTAGTAGCACTTGCTGTTGTTGATGACTTAGGTGCTGTTTTAGTAGTAGCAACTGTTTATACAAGCGAGATACATACAGAGTATTTTTTACATGCTGGACTTGTGTATGCTTTTATCTGGATACTTAACTATAAAAAAGTAACATCACTAGTACCATACTTAATAGCAGGTATTGCACTATGGGTATTTATCCACTCGATTGGTATTCATGCAACAGTCGCTGGAGTACTTTTAGCTTTTGCTATTCCTATCTCTTCAAAAGTTGATGAAAAAAAATTTATTAAAAATACAAAACATTCACTCAAAGAGTTTGAAGAACATATAGATACAATCCCTATGTTAAATCATCATCAAATAGATGCTTTAGATGATATTGCATATAACTATAACAAAGTACAAAATCCTTTATTAAAACTAGAGCACCAGCTCCATGGTTTTTCAGCATTTTTTATTATGCCTTTATTTGCTTTTTCAAATGCCGGAGTAATTTTAAACTTTGGAGCTGTTTCTGAACATTTCCTAATCGTTTTAGGAGTTGTATTTGGATTGGTTATTGGAAAGCCTATAGGAATTTTCGGATTTACATATTTAGCGACAAAACTTAATATTGTAAAAAAACCAGACGATTTAGGATGGGACGAAATTTTTGCAGTTGGTTTCTTAGGTGGTATTGGTTTTACTATGTCTATTTTTATTACTCAATTAGCATTTTTAGATGAAACAATGATTGATGCAGTGAAATTAGGAATTTTTGTAGCTTCATTTATCGCTGGTATTATAGGTGTATTACTTATTTTAAAAGCATACAATAAAAGACAAGCATAATTTATGTTAACAATAATTGTAGCAACTCTATTTATATCATTGGTTATCAATGTTATTTTAAAAAAAATACACCTTCCCACAATAATAGGCTATATTCTAACAGGAACTATAATAGCCTATACATTTGGTCTACATGAAGCAGTTCATAACCATACTTTAAAAGAGATAGCAGAGTTTGGTGTAGTATTTTTAATGTTTACTATTGGATTAGAATTTTCTATAGAGCATTTAAAAAAGATGAGGTATGAAGTATTTATAGCTGGTACTTTCCAGATTATTTTTACCTCGTTTATAGTCTATCTTATGGGATATTATGTTTTTAATATCGAACAACAAACTGCTTTTATCATCTCATTAGCAATTGCACTATCTTCTACTGCAATTGTATTAAAAACATTTAATGAAACTGGTGAGATTTCTAAACGATATGGTCAACGAACACTTGGTATTCTTATCATGCAAGATATTGCAGTTATTCCTATTTTGCTTATTATTGGGTTTATGAGTAATAGTTCTGGTGAAATATCTTCAGTTCTTACAGAGATGCTTATAAGTGCTGTTATACTACTTGTAGCACTATGGTTCTCAGGGAAATATTTACTTGAGCCATTTTTTACACAAATTGTAAAAACTCAATCTGATGAACTATTTATTGGTACTATTTTATTTTTAGCAATAGGTGCATCATATTTAGCACATCAACTTGGGTTTTCATATTCACTTGGAGCATTTATTGCTGGTATGTTGATTGCTGAAACAAAATACAAACACCAAGCAGAAGCAGAGCTTATCCCGTTTAGAGATATATTATTGGGTATTTTCTTTATCACTGTTGGTATGCAAATCAATTTTGACACAATATTTTCATATATTCATATCATTATTTTACTTCTTGTTGCTGTATTTATTTTTAAATTTATCATTATCTATTCAATTGTACGATTAAGAGATAATAAACGAACAAGTTTCAAAACAGCACTTGCTCTTGTACAAATTGGAGAATTTTCTTTAGCACTTTTAGAACTTGCAAGAACAAACGATTTAGTGCCTAGCCCTTATGGTCAGATACTTATTATTACTATTGTTATCTCTATGATTCTAACACCATTCATTTTAAAAAATCTAGTACGTATTACTGATAAATTTTTTCAACTTGAACATACTCCACCAGAATCACAAACAGTTGATCATGGTTTGGAAAATCATGTCGTTATATTAGGATTTGGGGAATTTGGAAAAAGCTTAGCAAATGAACTCAAATATGAAAAGATTGCATATATCGCCGTAGAAAATAATATCGATACATTTCATAAAGCATTAGAAACAGGTGAAAAAATCATTTTTGGAAATGCTAGTAAAAAGAAACTCTTACATAGTGTACACCTCTCAAAAGCAAAAAAAGTTGTTGTTGCTATTGATAATCCTAAAAAACTTTATCAAACTTGTGAAAACTTATTGACACTAGTTTCGGAAGAAAAAGTAATTATCAAAGTGCATAGTTTAGCTGAACGAGATGCTGTAAAAAGTTTAGGTATTAGTAATATCTATGTAGAAAATGAAATCTCTAGTAGAACTATCTCTTCGATTATTGCTGTATCTTAAAAATAAGGGATAACTCCCCTATTTTTAAATCAATTGATTTTTTATAAATTGGTTATAATGTCCATCTTGATTTTCCAACTCATCGTGAGTTCCTTGCTCAACAATTTTACCACCATCTAATACATATATCGTATCGGCGTTTTTAACGGTACTTAACCTATGAGCTATAGTAATGAGAGTTTTCTCTTTTAAGATAGGTTCAAGAGCTTTAAATAGCTTTGTTTCAGTATGTACATCAAGTGCAGAAGTAGACTCATCAAAAATCACCACTTCTGGATTGGCTATAATCATTCTAGCGATTGAGATTCGTTGTCGCTGACCACCTGAGAGACGAATACCGTGACGACCAACAACTGTGTCTAACTTATCTGTCATATTCAGAACGATATCTTTAAGCTGTACTATCTCTAAGGCTTTAAAAATCTCATCATCAGTGATGTTTTCATTTCCCATTGTGATATTAAATCGTAAAGTATTATTAAAAAGTATTGGCATTTGTAGTACTAAAAATATACTATTTCGTAGTGACTCTTTATCTACTTCTTCTGTTACTATTCCATTGTAAGTGATGGTTCCTCCATTTTTTTCGTAAAATCCTGAGATAATTTGAGCTAGAGTAGTTTTTCCACTTCCACTTGCACCAATCAAAGCTATGTGTTGTTTATGTTTTATTTTAAGTGATATATTTTTTAAAATACTTTTATCTCGAGTATAAGAAAAATGAACATTTTCTATAGCTATATCTAAACCATTTGAAAGCTCCAATTTCACTTTGCCAGAAACCTCAGTATGAAGTGTCAAAATTTTATTAATTCTATCTAGTGCACTTTTTGCACTTGCATAGGAATATTGCATACTCAATATATCTTGAACAGGTGTCATAATAAACCAAATATATCCAAACATCGCAAACATCATCCCAATACTCAAATCACTATATGCAACCATTAAAAGTCCACTAGCTCGTAAAATTTCAAAAGCTAATAAAAATACTGTAAATGAAAATCGTTCATATGCAACACTTTTATAGCTATAGTCATTTGATGTTTGTTGTATCTTATGTGCTTTTGAAATTGATTCATCAAAAAAGTACT
>JBATTX010000357.1:0-4958 GCA_049670825.1 Arcobacteraceae bacterium
TGCATACTTTCAAGTTCTTTTTCCATTGTAGTTAGTCCTAGTAATTTAAATTTGTTAAAGACTTATTATAACATTAATTAGATATAATCCAATAAAAAAGTAAAGGATACACCCATATGAAAAAGATTATAGTATTTTCAGTATCACTATTATTATCAACACTACTTTTTGCAGAAAATGCAACAGAAAAGAAAGTAGATGAACCTACACCAACAAGATTAGAATCATATACAAAACTTCAAAAAGTTATCGCTGCTGTTGAACTTCTTTATGTAGATGATGTAAAGCTAGATAAAATTGTTGATAAAGCAATTACAGGGCTTCTTCATGAACTTGATGCACACTCTTCAATGTTAAATAAAGAATCATATAAAGAGATGAAAGTTGAAACCAAAGGTGAATTTGGCGGACTTGGAATTGTGATTGGTCAAAGAGAAGGTGCTTTAACTATTATCTCTCCAATTGATGACACACCTGCATTTAAAGCTGGAGTGAAATCTGGTGATATCATTATAAAAATCAACGAAGTATCAGCTATAAATATGAGTTTGTCAGATGCTATTGATATTATGAGAGGAAAACCAGGCACTCCAATTAGTATCACAGTAGTTCGAAAATCAGAACAAAAACCAATTGAGATTGATATTATTCGAGATATTATCAAAATTCAATCAGTATATGCAAAAACAATTAATGATGATATTTTATATTTGAGAATCTCTTCTTTTATGGATACGAAAGTTGCAAGTGAATTAAAAAAATATATCAAACAATATAAGAAAACTACAAAAGGGATTATTTTAGATTTAAGAAATAACCCAGGTGGACAGTTAGGTCAAGCTATTGATACAGTAAACTTATTTGTGGATAGAGGTGTGATTGTTTCTCAAAAAGGTAGAGATGAAAGTGAAAATGAAGAGTTCAAGGCTACATCAGACACCACTATGACAAAAGTACCAATGGTTGTTTTAGTAAATGGTGGAAGTGCAAGTGCAAGTGAAATTGTATCTGGTGGATTACAAGATTTAAAAAGAGCTGTTATTATTGGTGAAGAGACATTTGGAAAAGGTTCTGTGCAAAGAATTATTCCTATAAACGATGATGGAAGTGAAGCTATTAAATTAACAATTGCTAAATACTACTTACCAAGTGGAAGAACTATTCAAGCTAAAGGGATTGTCCCTGATATAAAGGTATATCCAGGAGAAGTTTTAACACAAGAGGAATCAAGCTTTAAACTTAAAGAATCAAACATGAGAAAACATTTAGAGGTGGAATTAGAAAAAGTAACTGATACAAAAACAAAAAAAGAAGATAAAAAGATAGAAACAAAAAAAGAAGATAAAACAGTTATCACTCAAGAGATGATTATGAAAGATAATCAATTAAAAGCTGGTATTGATATACTTAAATCTTTAAATATAATGAATAAATAAAAGGGAAAAAATAAATGACAATAGCTGAAATTACAAAACTTGGTCTTTGGCCGGAATCAAAAAAAACTACTACACAAAAAGGTATTGATGAGTTAGAAAACTTAGGATACAATTTATTTTATATTGGTAAAAATGCAGATTTATATACTTGCCCAGGAGATGATCCAAAAGTATTATTAGTAAGAAGTGATAGATGTTCAGTGTTCGATATTCCATTAAATCTTGAAATTCAAGGAAAAGGAATTTTTCAAACTTCAATCTCTAATGCAGGTGCAGCATTTGCAAAAGAATCAGGAATCAGAACGGCTATTTTATCAGAAACAGTTGATTCAAGTTTATCAATAGCTCCACGATGCCAATTAATGGAACTTTGTAAGCCATTAGAAGCTGAAATTGAAGGTGATGTAGTACAATTTGAACTAATTTATAGAAACTATCTTACTGGTTCATTATTTGATGCATGTCAAAATGGAAATGACCCGTATGGATTAGAATTAGCGTCGGATTTACCACAATGGCATAAATTTGAAACACCAATTTTTACACCAACAACAAAAGGTATCAAAGATGAGCCTTTAAATTCAGCACTTGTGAGAGAGAAATTTCCTGAAATAGTTACAAGTTTAGAAAAACTATTTAAAGACTTTACTCAATTTGCTCAAGAAAATGGCATTATTGTTGTTGATACAAAATTCGAAATATTTGTAAGTGCAAATGGAGAGTGGGTTTTAGGAGACGAGGTATTAACACCAGAAAGCTCAAGATTTATAGCGCAAAAAGATTTTGACAATGGAGATTTTATCTCTATGGATAAACAAATTTTAAGAGATTTTGGTAAACAAGAAAACTGGAAAGAGAAAGCAAAAGATTTAGAAGCTGGGCAAAAACTTGATGTTGAAGTTCCAGATTCAATCAAAAATGTAATTTTAAATGGATATGAAACTATTCTAAAAAGTCTACAAAAATAAGTTCTATTCAAATCATAGCTTTAAAGTTGCCTAAATTGTTATAAGGCAACTTTAGATATAATCGCAAAATAATATACAATAGAGGGTAAAAGATGAAAGCAATAATCAACATAGGACTTAAAAAAGGTGTTTTGGATTCAGCTGGTAAAGCAGCACATCATACGTTAGATACAGTAGGATTTGCAAGTATTGTGAAAGATGTAAGAATTGGAAAACAAATTATTATGGAATTGAATTGTGACAATGAAGTAACTGCTAAAGAGGAAGCTACAAAAATGTGTGAGCAACTTTTAGCAAATACAGTAATCGAAGATTACGATATTACAATAGAAGCATAATATTATGAAAGTAACAGTATTACAATTTCCAGGAACTAACTGTGAGTATGATACAAAATACGCATTTGAAAAACTAGGTTGTGACGTAGAGATTCTTTGGCATGAAGAGACAAAATTACCTGAAAATACAGATTTAGTTGTAGCTCCTGGTGGATTTTCTTATGGAGATTATTTACGAAGTGGTGCATTAGCAAAATTTGCACCAATCATGGATGCTGTAAAAGAATATGCTGCAAATGGTGGAAAAGTTTTAGGTATCTGTAATGGTTTTCAAATTTTAACAGAAACTGGTTTATTACCTGGCGCTTTAAAAAGAAATGATAACTTACACTTTATCTCAAAACATCATCATTTAAAAGTTGTAAATAACGATAATGTATTTTTACAAGAATTAAACGTAGGTGATGTTGTAAATATCCCTGTTGCTCATCATGATGGAAACTATTTTATTGATGAAGATGGTTTAAAAGAATTAGAGGCAAATGGTCAAATTTTATTACAATACTGTAATGAAAAAGGTGAAAACCAAGTTTTAAACGGAAGTGTTGAACAAATTGCTGGTGTTTGTAATAAAGAAAAAAATGTATTTGGACTTATGCCTCACCCAGAGCGTGCTATGGAATTATTACTAGGATGCGATGATGGAGTAAAAATGCTTCAAGGTTTTTTAAAATAGATAAGACAAAAGGGGTACTGTGAAATATATTTTAAATATAGTTTTCCTTTTTACTCTATTAAATACATCTCTTTTTTCAAATGAAGAGATTGAATCAAAAGAGTTATATCTTGAATATAACTCTTTCCCTCAACGAGTTTTTACTGGTCAAAAATTTGAAGTAGAACTAAAAGCACTCATACTAAAAGATCCCACTTCTTATGATAAAATAGTTACGACATTTACCCAAGAACCAAATATTGAAGTACTTACCCAAGATGTAGTTTGGATAAAGAATGAATCAAGTGAATATAAAACAACAATAGCTTATAAAGTACATCAAGATGCTTTTACTTTACCAAAAATTACACTTGCTTTATCTAAAGATGAAGAGATAATAGATTTTATTTCGATTGATTCTCCTTTTATCAAATATGAAAAAATTGCTGTTAATCAAAAACTATTTTCAAATGTTATTGCTAATGATTTAGAAGTAATGACAGTAAAAACAAAACAATACACAAATAATGTTTTACATACAACAATTAATATAAAAGGTATCAATAGTAACCTCGAAGATTTTAAACTTAATGAGTACCCAGAAGATCAACAAGGGATTAATAGTTTAACAGATATACACCCTGAGCAAAATTTATACTATTATGTCATGATTCCAAGTCATACAAAAGAGTTAAAGTTTAATTACTACAATTCCAACTCAAAAGATTTTGTGATGATTACGATTCCAATTATTTTAGATGAAGAATTAGTAAGTACTCAAACAGAATTGAATCCATACAATAGTAGTATCTTAATTTATAAACAAGTATTTAGCGGTGTACTGCTTTTAATTAGTGTAATTTTATTTGCAATAACAAGAAATAATATCTATTTGATTTTTATAACTATTTTTATAGTGATTTTAGCATATCTTTTTATCCCAAATCAAAAAGTGCTTTTAAACAAAGGCTTGAGTGTATATATATTACCAACAAACAACTCAACAGTATTTAAAAAATTAGAAAGAAAAAATGTAGTTGAGATTGTAAATGAAAAAAATGATTTTATCAAAGTTTTATTTGATAATGAAAGTATAGGATGGATAAAAAAAGATGATATTTAACACATTTCGTGCAATATTTACAATAATACAAATTGCTATAACCATTACAGGTTTAATCATAATGATGTATCTGTTTCGAAACAATACAAAACCTATTCGACATAAGTGGGCAGCAATCGAGATGAAACTTTTAGGAATCACTCTTGAAATAGAAGGTGAAGAGGATCCTAATGCACAAATGCAAATTATGAATCATCAATCTGTACTTGATATTATTCTTTTTGAATATTTACATTCAAAAGATTTAGCGTGGATATCAAAAGCAGAAATTGGAAATATTCCATGGTTTGGACATATTGTAAAAGCACCTAAGATGATTTTGGTTGAGAGAGAAAGTAAAAAAAGTTTAGTAAAATTGCTTAAAGACTCAAAAGAGAGATTAAGTCACAATAGACCAATTGCAATCTTTCCAGAAGGTACACGATCAGATGGTATGCG
>JBATTX010000358.1:0-2287 GCA_049670825.1 Arcobacteraceae bacterium
CCTAAAGGATAAGATATTGATGCAATAAGAACTGGAACAGAGCTAAGAAGTAAAATTTTTATATTACTTATATCAAAATAACTAAGATTTACTAAGATAATACCTATAAAAATAAATATGGTAAAAAACCAAATTTTTTTAGAAAGTTTTTTTCCAAAAAAAGTCAATATAAATAATGAAGATATAATAGTAATTTGCCATGTTGTAGCTACAATCCATGCAGGTGAAAACGCAGCTGCATAACAAAGAAGTGAATAAAAAAAACCAAAACCAATGGTTCCTGCAATGGTCCAAAATCTAAAATTAGAGTAATACTCATGGATTATCAATTTACAATATGAAATACCTTTGAAGAGTACAAAGCCTATAGTAAAAAGTACAATTGCATAAACAAGTCGTAGTCCTCCAGAGAAAAACCAATGCCCACCCTCAAGGGAAATTGAACGGTTGATTAAAAATGTGACAGTGAAAAATAAAGAGGATAAGAGACCAATAAAAAGTAAAAAATATGGGGATTTTTGATGTTTTAGTAGAATTTTTTTGAGTTGATTCAATTTTTTTCCTAATGAATAATTTAAAAGAGATAACAGAAGATGATATCTCTTTTAGAATAGGTAGTTTCCTATGTAATGATATGATGTTTCGTTGGTTCGATTTTATCTTTTCTGACAACAAAAACAGAACATATAGCATGTCTAATTACACGCTCTGAAGTACTACTAATAAAATAGCTTTTGATCCCTGGTTTGGTTGCCATCATTACAATAACATCAGCATCTATATCTTGTGCTTCTTCCATAATCTCACTATGTGCTGAACCATCTCTTATTTTAAAACTAATTTTATCTTCTGGTAATGCGTGATTTGTTGCTATCTTTTTTAATTCAAGCAATATATTATGATTATAATGCTTCTCATTCTCTTCATCTAAAATAGGATAAACTGATCCATGTGACCTATTTTCATTTACATAAAGCAATGTTAGTGTGCCCTTCTCTTTGTCTAAAAGGTGAAGGGCATTTTGAAAAAGTTTTTCATGATTATCTAGATACTCTACATGTAATGGTACTAATATTTTTTTAAACATGCGTATCCTTTTTAGATTGATCTATCAAGTATCTCTTCAACTATAGAAGAATTGACAATTTTATTTTCACCAAATTCACTAAATCCATGTTTAATAAGTAAAGGTACAACTTTTTCTTTTATCTCTTTATCATCTGTATAATCAGATATTTTAAGTTTCACCCCTAATGATTGATATAAACTCTCGATTCTATTGATAATAATATCTGGATCGTTAGTTTCTATATCGAAAACATTTCTTCCCATTTGTAAAAGTTTATCTGTTTTATGCTCTTTTAATACTCGTAAAAGATTTGGTTGAATAATAGCTAATGTTCTTGCATGATCAATTCCATAAAGACCACTTAGCTCATGTCCAATATAGTGTGTCGCCCAATCTTGAGGCACTCCTAAACTAAGAAGTCCATTGAGTGCTTGATTTGCAAGCCACATTAAGTTTGCATACCAAAGGTCATCTTTTTTATCTACTGTAGAAGCTAACTTTAGCAAAGCTCTTAAAATACCTTCACTGTAGTTATCTTGAGCAAGCATTCCATGTTTATAAGTTAAGTACTGTTCACAAGTATGAACAAATGAATCGATAAGACCATTTTTAATTTGTCTATCATCTAAACTTTTTAATACATTAGGGTCTAAAATAGCAAATTTAGGAAAAGAGTGTTCTGACCTAAAAAATCTTTTTTCTCGTGTTTGTGCTCTTGTGATAACAGAACCAGTATTTGATTCACTTCCTGTTGCTGCTAATGTTAAAACGGCACCAATAGGAAGCGCTTGAGTAGAGATGTGTTTCCCTTCTAAAATATCCCATCCTTCACCATCATAGTAAAATCCATTGGCTACATATTTTGCACCATCAATAACAGAACCTCCACCAACAGCTAAAATATAATCTACATTTTCTTTTTTAGCTAACGATATAGCTTTATTGAGTGTTTCAACTGTAGGATTTGCTTCAACACCACTAAATTCAAAATAAGTATACTCTTTGAGTGCTTCTATGACTTGGTTATAGATACCATTTTTTTTGATACTTCCTCCACCATATATAAACAGTACTTTATATTCCTTAGAAATATATTTTGAAATAGTAGCGATTTTATTTTGTCCAAATTCAATACGAGTTGGATTTAGATATGAAAATTCCATTTTTATCCTTTTTTTGTTTTTTATTTGACTAATATCTTATTAGTCAGTCTACCCC
>JBATTX010000359.1:0-7907 GCA_049670825.1 Arcobacteraceae bacterium
ATGCAATATTGCTTGATGAGTATCATTCATATTTTTAGTGATGCCATAAACTGTTTGAATATACCAAGTGATTAATGGATAAGAGGTGGGTTTACACAGTTTATTTTACGGTCTCTAAATACTAATAAGTAATATTTATGAGATGTAATCCACACGACTTGGCTTTTGAACTAATTTTGTGCTCTTTATGGATAGATAATGCTTCCCTAATATCACTTAAAGTAATTTTATTTTTTCCAAGTTCAAATAATGCACCAGAAATATATCGAACCATATAACTTAAAAAACCTTTACCAATAATTTTAAGATAATATATTTTATTACCCATTGTTAAAGATGGGGATTGTAATATTTCACAACTATAAATAGTACGAAAAGTTGAATTTATATTTGCATCTCTTTTTGAAAAGCTATAAAAATCGTGTTCACCAACAAATAGTTTACAAGCTTCTTGCATAAGTTCTATATCGAGTTCGATATTTGATCCATAATTATTCAATGGTACATTCATAACCAAATCATTTAATATAGGATTAGAGATTAAATCTGAACAAAAATAATAATGATACTCTTTACTCTTACAATCCTTATTAGAATTAAATTCCAATGTTGATGGATTGCATTCTATAATACGAATATCATCAGGCAAAAGAGAATTCATACCAAGGAGAAGTTTATGAGAATCAATCAATAGATCAATTGTAATTTTTATAACTTGACCTTGAGCATGTACACCAGCATCTGTTCTACTCGCAGAGGATATAGTGCAACTTTGGTATTTGCATATTTTTTTTAATACCTTATAGATAGTTGCTTCAACAGTAGGTTTTTGTTCTTTAGTACCTAAATCTTGCCAGCCAAAATATTTAGTTCCTTTGTATGAGACGACTAAACAATGATAGTACAAAAGTTTTTCCTAATATTTAGTAATATTGTAACAAGTTTCATTTATATCCTAGTATACTATTTTATATACAGTCTAACATAATATGTACTCAAAGAAGATTTTTGAGCTATGAGTAAAAACATACTATAAAAATATATTTAGATATACTATATCTATAATTTTAAAATAAAGGATATCAATGGCGGCTAATGCAACTATTTACAAAGCTTTACTTAATATTGCAAATATGGATCAGCATTACTATGAAGAACATAACTTAACACTAGCACAACATCCATCAGAAAACAATTTACGTTTAATGATTAGATTAATTGCTTTTGTACTAAATGCAAGTGAAGAATTGATGTTTTGTAAAGGAATCTCTCAAGATGATGAGCCTGACTTATGGCAAAAAACATTAGGTGGAGATATTGAAATGTGGATAGATTTAGGGCAACCTGATGAAAAACGCATAAAAAAAGCATGTGGGCGCTCAAAAAAAGTCATAATTTATACATTTAAAGAAAATGTCGCAAGTGCTTGGTTTAATCAAATCAAAAAATTTCTTACTCGTTTTAACAACCTTCAAATCATATATCTGAACATTCATGGTGATTTAGAATCTTTCACTAAAAGATCTATGTCCATACAATGCAATATAAGTGACAATGAACTTACACTAATTGATAAAGATACTAGTGTCATTATTTCTCAGGAAATATATAAATAAAATCAAAAGGGAATTCATGTTAACTTAACTCAACTGCTAAAATGAGCAGGTAAGATTGTGATTTGGCAGTCACTTTTAAATTTGAAATTATCAGAAAAATTCAAATTTGAAAAAATGAGTGGCATAATGAGTTAATTAATACTTTACTCATCATCCAAATTTGGAAAGATATTAGGAAATATGTATGAAGCTATATAACTATCAAGTTTCAATCGAAATGGTTCTTTTGGTCCATTCGTTTGAATATACCCCATCTTTAAAAGAGATGAAGTTAAAGCTGTTGCACTTCTTTCTTTCATTCCAATTATTCCTGGAATTTCTGATCTTTTAATTTCACCTTTAATTAAAAACATTGGAAGAAGCTTTTCACTATGAGCTGGTAAAGGTTCTCTTTCTAACATACCTTCTTGAGAAAGTCTAATAAATTTTTCTATTTTCTTTCCAAGGGTAACTATTTTTAGATTGTTACCCATATACTCTATTTGATCTAAACAAACATCAATCATGAAATTTAAAAAATACTCTAAACCTCTAACTGAAAGTTTCCCCCTTCCATCTGTCATAGTTTGAGGAGGCATGTCTGCCATTCTTAAATATTTAAGATAATCTGTTTTGCTTCTTGCTAAACCTCTTGAAATATTCCAAAGTTCATATCCTGTTATACCTATACTTTGTAATACACCATCTAAAAATAGTCTTGATATTCTTCCATTCCCATCTGCGAATGGATGTATCCATGAAAAACGATGATGAGAACACAAAGCATATAATAAAGATTCAGATTTCGTTGATTTATTAATTGCATTTCCATATTGTTTATTAAATTCACTCATTGCTGTAGCTACTTCTTTAAATGGTACAGCAATATGATTTCCAACTACAACATCGATATCTCGGTATTTACCAGGAAGCATTTTGTAAGTTTTACCATTGTTTTCAAGTTCTAAAAATGATGTTGGTAAATCTTGATAAAATGAATAATGAAGGTTTTTTATAAATTCATTGTCAAAAGGAGTCTTATAAGTACTATTATGTATATTTTCTTGAACTTCGATATGCTTTAAAGAAAGAAGTTGAAGGTTTTTATTCTTTTCGTTTTGAGAAAAATTTTGTTTCATGGCTTTTTCAATATTAAGAGGATGAGTTCCTTGAGATTCAATTAAATTGGAGTAGTAACTGTTTGTAATTCTAAGAGTAGAAGCAATTTCATCTAAAAGTATTTGACTATGACCACCAGTAAGAGCTGCACTTTTGTAGCAGATCATTTCTGCTTTATCCCTTAACTCTTTACTTATAATTCCATCAAAACTAATTGGAATAATAGGTGATACATACATTAACAATCCTTTTATTTTATTATATCATAAAAAGTTAATTGTAATTTAAAATTTTGTATTTCTTTGCGATGTTTTTTGCTATCAATAAAGACTTTAAATAAAGTAAAAAAGAACCATTAGAGTATTTATTTTTGCGATGTTTATTGCGATGTTTTTTAAAAGAATAAAGTTAAAATAGTAACTTTATTCTTTGTCATATATTCAATTATTTAGAATAAAAAATATTATTTTATTCCATACAACTAACTCAAACTAAGCTAATAAGCTCTTTTTGCAATTTACTAATTTCTGATAAAATATTGTCTGCTGTTTCTCTTTTATCATTACTAAGTTTTTTGTATACTGTTTGTATCTGCTTAAATTGATCTTTTGTTATTGATAAATTGTCTGGATACTCTTCTTTTAACTTTTTCAACTCCCCTATTCTATCACTTTTATCTTCACCTAAATATGTATCAACAACTTCTTTTAATTTTGCTATTTTCATACCTTCGCTAATCTTTTCAAGTAGTTCAATCTGAAAACTAACATCATTTTCTATTTTTTGTGCAATATATTCGAGCATATGAGAACTTTTAATTTGCAATTCTATTGCTCTTACTTTTACCTTCTCATCAAGTGAAGCTATGATTGTCATTCTACTTATATATGAAATACTTTTACCTGTTGATTTTTTGATCTCTGTTAACTTCATACCAGACTCTTTTAAACTTAGCAAAGAATCAGCAATCTCCATAAGATTCATATCCTCTCTACTAATATTTTCAATAGCTGACTTTTTTTTAAAATCAATATCTTCAATATTTTCAAGTATTTTGGCAGTTATCTCGATATACTTCAAATCATCAGGATAAAGTGATTTGTTAATTTTATATGCTCTCCATCTTCTTTCACCTGCAATAAGAATAAAGTGCCCTACTTTGTCAGGATTAGGAGTTACAACGATATCTTGAAGTAAGCCTTCTTCTGCAATTGATGATGCTAATTCTTCTAAACTTTCCTGATTGAATTCTTTTCTTGGTTGAAAAGGATTTGGCTCTATATTTTCTAATTTTATTTTATTTGTTGGAATATTTTCTGTATTTTCATCAGTTTCTTTATGTTTTTTAATTGAACTATCTATATTTTCTTTTGACTTTATAGCACTAAGTAATTTCATATGAATCATTGGTTTTTGCTTTTTCAAACTTTTTAAGAAACTCTCTTTATCTTCATCATCAGATAAAGATAAAAATTCATTTACTTGTTCCTCTTTTGTAAGTTCTAAAAAATCTTTTAATTGTATTATATTTTTTGCCATTCATTTTTCCTTTTTACTTTAATACTTCTGTATTATATAGATTAATAAATATTCTATTTAATATCTCTTCTGTTAGAGTAAAATAATCTCTTATTGTATCAGCAGATTGTTCATCAATCCCCTCTTCTAAAGAAGATTTAGATAAAAATGAACCTTGACCATTCAACTGAATATATTGAATTTTTGTTGAATGTCTGATTTTTGTTGAAAATAAGTTGCTACTACCCTGCTCTAAATAATTACTTGTTGTATCAAAATCAGAACGCTGTAATACATCGTTTAAATCATCTTCAATCTCTTCAGAAAATGTCATTTGCAAATTGATTTGTTTTAAATAAGCATTCATGATCCCACCTAAAACATTAATGTCTTTCTTTTTATGTTTATAATATGCATTATTAAAATTTGCCAAAGGTCCCAAGAAAGATGGTATTCCATCTTTAGACATTTTCTCAGCTGTGAATACCATTATTATATAATCACTTGCCATTGCAGAAATCCTAAGCGTTAAATCAACTCTTGGAGGAGTATCTATGACAATAAAATCATATTCATCTTTTACAGATTCAACAACATCATCTAATATCAAATTTATATTACACTCTCTTTTAAGTTCACTTTCCAAATTTTCAAACTTCTCTTCATTTTCAATCGTACCAGAATTTGGAAGTATATGTAACTTTCCAATAAATCCTAATTTTTCTGTTACATCTACAATAGCTGAATGAGTAATCTTTTTAGGGTCTTTTTTTGCAGATTTAGCAACTTCATACAACACATCAACTATAGTTTTTTCATATCCATTATTCATATATATATCAAACATTGCTGTTGTATTTGCCTGCGTATCAGCGTCAATTATTAAGACCTTAAAACCTAAATATGCTAATGTGGATGCAAAGGATACAGTTGTTGTAGTTTTACCAACACCACCTTTTTTATTTGCCAGTGTTATTACTTGTGCTTTTTTTAAATTCTCAAGTTCTTTTCTCATTTCAAAGATTCTCATCATAGAGTAGGGGATATAGGGAACTAATTTGTTATTTTCTTTATCTTCAACCAAAATAGAAGGAATATCATTTAAATCGATATGCTTTATTATCTCTGATACATCCATATCATTCTCAATAGCAAAATCTTCTACACTTATAAAAGGTTGTGTATTGTTTTTATATTCTCTTAAATTATTTTTATATTGCTCTGGATTATCCCTGTTCCATGCTCTAACAGCACCTTCTGATACATCAAAATATTTTCCAATTTTTTTATTTGATGATTTGGCTAATTTTACTATTTGATTGTTTTTCAATTCTTTTCCTTTTTTAGTAAAATTCCCCTCAGGGGAAATAACTAATGTTTTACATACAAACTATTTACGATACTATATCGTAACTATAAATTAATGTCAATATTAAACATTTGGGAATAGGGGAGGGGAAATTACATTACACATTTTCCCCTGAGGGGAATTTTTCTATTTTAAAGAAAATTATGCTTTCTGAATATATTAATCTAAGAGAATAAAGTAGTTTAAAACTAATTATCTATTTTAACGAGAAGTATCTCAGTATGATTAGCGTTTGAAGGATTAATAGCTTCAACAAAATGATGTGTTTTGGGACTAGGGCTTACACCTGATTTATAAAACTCTTCCCAGCTTTTTTTAGTTTGTTCTTTTACTCTAAGCTTATTTGCATTTGACTTTTTGACCAAATTATCAAATTCTTCTTGTGTATATGACGATGTTAAAACAGTATCAATTATTATATCAGCATCTTCTATTTCATCATGAACATCAGTATATGAATCTTCTAAAATATTTTTAAATTGTTTGACATCTATATTTTCATTTTTGAAGTAATATAATGTTTTTAAGTTACCTGTTCTTGGATTTTTGCATTTCTGTTGTCCAATCTCATTTATTTCAATTGTTTCTGAAGAAAACACATCTATACCAAAATCCATTAATAAATCAATTATCTGATCACTTACAAATTCTGCATCGTAATAATCTTTTGGCATTGTAAATTGTCTTGGATATTTTTCACCTTTTAAAGGTGCTTTGAATTCTAATATATCATTGGTATTTTCTTCTATTGTTTTACTTTTTTTACTTTTATTGTAGTTTTGACTCTGTATACACCATTTTTCCCAATTACTAATAGTAATTTTTTTAATATCATAATTATTATATTCTTTAAATTTTTCATATTGTAGCATGAAGTTCTTATCAACAATATCATATTTTTTAGCAATTAATTGATAATTGTGATTATAATCTTCATCTGATTCTACGATACTGTTTTGATTTATTTTATCTATTTTCTCTACAATTTCCTGTTTAGAAGGATGATAAATATAAATATTTTTATTTCTTTGATATGAAAATTTCTTCTTTTTACTATCCCAAACAATATTAAAACTTAATAGTTTGGTATTATATTTATTAAGTTCCTCTATTGCCGTTCTTCTAGCTCTATCTGTAGAACCATAACCTGTAATTCGTATAATCGTATCAAGTAAATATTCACATTCATTTTGAGTAATAAAAAATCTTATTACGGCTTGTACAAAAAAAGAATCAATTGAGTTAATTTCTTTAACAAATTTACCATAGTTGATAGTAATATCATTATCAAAAATTTTAGAATATTTATTATTAAGACTAATAGTAAATTCTTTTGTAGAAGCACTATAGGAATATGTACTAATTACTGAAAAATTAAGATTACTAGAATCAATGATTTGTTCTTCATCATTAGCAATAATATTTATAGAACTAGTTTTCATCTCTGTTAACTTTTCTTTAAACCATTTCAAATTTAATGTTCCTGAATAATACTCCTGAACACTTTTTAAAGTACATACTAATTCTATCTCACCATCTTTTTTACTTATTGAAGTTTTTCCTGAAAGTATAGCTTCTAATAAAGCTCTATGAATTTGAGTAAGAATTACATTTTGAATCTCGATTGTTCCTTTAAAAGCACCACTTTGAAAATCAAATCTTCTCATATTGGCAGGTTTGCCAGTCTTTTTATTTGGCTCTATAAAGTCTTTATGAATAATGGATCTACTGCTAATTTTTCCAATAGGAGCAAAAATACCTGAACGTAATTCTAAAACAGTTCCTGTAGATTTGTTTATTTTTTCAACAGTGTATTCTGTTATAGTATCTATTAGATTAGGTTGTTTTTGAGAAATTATATTTTTATTCATTTATGCTTACTTTTTAAAATAATCGTTACCTCACAAATCATTTAATATTTCCTCATTTGTATAATTATAATAGTATACAAAATTACATCTTAAATAACTCAATAAATGCTATAATAGTAGTTTTAGTATATCTATATATCTATATAAGAATAACTATACAGAGGCTAATTTTTATAAAATGACTGTCAATTATTAGCATTATTTTGATTGCTATAAAATATGACTGGTATATTCATTTATCTTAAAATATATGATTGGTATATAATTTTATTATTAAATATATGATTGGTAATAAATCATTTAAAAAAAATATGACTGGTAATAAAATAAAAAATGACCGGCATCAAGTCGATTTAGCGAAATATGACTGGCATTAAGTAGTTATAAAATAATATGACCGGCACAATTTATAATATGACCGGCACAAATCAAAAT
>JBATTX010000360.1:0-3688 GCA_049670825.1 Arcobacteraceae bacterium
TTTGACAAGCTTCATTTTTACAGTCTAGTACTCGAATAGGATTTGTTTCAATTCTTCTATTACAATCTTCACAAAGTGTCAAAGTATTGAGGTGTTGTACTAAATTTTCTTTATATTGTGGCATACAGTTTTGATCACCCAAAGAATTCAGTTGTAGCTTATATCCGATTTTAAAGAAGTTCAAAATTTCTGTTAACATCAAAATAATAGTTGCATCTTCATATACACTATCTTCTCCAAAAGATTCACAACCAAACTGATGAAACTCTCTTAGTCTTCCTTTTTGTGGACGTTCGTATCTGAACATTGGTCCATAATAAAAAACTCTATTTTGTCCACCCGCTTTATCTTTTTTATTTTGAACAAACCATCGAACTACTCCAGCAGTTCCTTCTGGTCTAAGACAAACTTCATGTTCCCCTTTGTCTGTAAAATTGTACATCTCTTTACTAACAATATCGCTACTCTCACCTACACTTCTTTTGAAAAGTGCTGTTTCTTCTAAAATTGGTGTTTCTATATAACTATAGCCATATTTTTTTGCAATATTTGCACAGTTTTCAACGAAATATGTAAATAATTCACTATCATTATCTATAATATCTTTCATACCTCTAAGGCTTTGAATGTTTGCCATTTATTAAATTCCTAATATATTTTATAAAGTATAAGGATACCAAATATATGCTTTTAAAGTAATTTTATATATACTTCGCGAAATTTTAAATAAAATTATGGAAATATAAATGATAAGAAATAAAAGGTTTTTAAATGTATGAAGCGGCTGAATTTTTAGGTATTATTGCATTTGCAATTAGTGGATTTTCAATTGCTGTTAAAAACCATCTTGATCTCTTGGGAGTAATGATCTCTGTGTATTTAACTGCACTTGGAGGAGGTATTCTAAGAGATATTATTGTTTCTGCTACCCCATATACATTTTCTCATACATCACCAGCACTTGTAGTGTTTGTGGTACTGTTACTTTTAATTATTTTTAAAGTACATAGAAGAGATTCAATTGAAAATAAACCCTATTTTATTATTAGTGATTCAATAGGTTTAGTTGCTTTTTCAATCACAGGAGCGATGGTTGCATTAGAACATAATTTTAATTTTGCCGGAGTGTTAATGGTTGCTTTTACTGCTGCTGTAGGTGGTGGTATATTAAGAGATGTAATTATAAATGAAGTTCCTTTTGTATTTAAAACAGGATTTTATGGGACAGTATCTTTAGTCGTGGCTACTTTAGTCTATATTTTATATAATTTAGATATACTTTTGCCTATAAATATAGCCATAATTTTTACAATAGGTGTAACTCTACGAGTGGTTGCTTATTACAAAAAATGGAATATACCTCTAAAATAAAGACTTTACATGGGATACATAAACCTCAATAAAAAATCATTTTTTAACAACGCACATTATTACACTAAACTTCTAGGCGATAAAAAGAAAATTTGCATCGCTCTAAAAGATAATGCTTATGGTCATGGAATTGAACCTATGGGAGAATTAGCGTTAGAGTATGGAATTAAACATACTATGGTAAGAAACGTAAATGAAGCAAATAGAGCAGTTAAATATAATTTTGAATCTATTTTAGTTTTATATGAATTACCTACAGAAATATACCCTGATAATTATATTTTTAGTTTAAATAGTTTGGATGATATTAAAAATTGTTTACCTAATTACAAAATAGAATTAAAAATAGATACAGGAATGGGAAGAAATGGTATTTTGCCTTCTGAAATAGAAGATGCTATAAAACTTATAAAAGAAAATAATCTTATTTTAAATGGTGTATTTACTCATTTTGCTTGTGCCGATGAAAATGATGAGATAACTTATAAACAAGAAAAACTTTTTTTAAAATCAGTGAAAAAAATTAAAACTTTAGTTGATAAACCATTTAGAATTCATTGTGCAAATAGTGCTGGCGCTCATAAAGTTGATAATAATCTATATGATATGGCAAGAGTTGGAATAGGCCTTTATGGATATTTAGATTTTGAAGATGTAGCAAATAAAGTTTTACCTGTATTGAGTCTTCATGCAAAAAAAATATCAACACGAGTTTTAAAAAAAGGTGATACTTTAAATTATGGTGCTATATATCGAGTACCTTATGATAATTTTGTTGTTTCAAATTATGATGTAGGGTATGGTGATGGTTTTTTTAGATTAAATGAAAGAAAAAAAGCACATATTGCCAATAATAAAGAGATTTTAGGACGAGTATCTATGGATGGATTAAGTGTAGAAGGGAATGATGAAACAATTTGTATTTTTAATAATGCAAGAGCTTTAGCCAAAACTCATGATACGATTCATTATGAGATACTTACAAATTTACACGCGGGAGTACCAAAGTATATAGTATGATAAAAAAAATAGGAATTTTGTCTTCCCATAATGGAAGTGGGTACATAACCATTGATGAGGCATGTAAAAATCAGGTTTTAAATGCAGAAGTTGCGGTTGTTATTTCAAATAATAGTAATGCAAATGTATTGAATTCAGCAAGTCAGAGAAAAACGCCAAGTTTTGTGATTAATAATAATCTTTTCCCAAATGAAGATTTAGATAAAAAAATAACATCTTTGTTTGTTGAATATGGATGTGATTATATATTTTTATCAGGATATATGAAAAAGTTAGAGAGTAAATTAATATCAAAATTTGAAAATAAAATAATTAATTCCCATCCTGCACTTTTGCCAAAGTTTGGTGGTAAAGGGATGTATGGTAGATTTGTTCATGAAGCTGTAATAGCTGCAAATGAAAAAGTATCTGGTGTTACGATTCATTTCGTAAATGAAGAGTACGATAAAGGTGCGTTTATTTTACAAAACTCTTTAGAGGTTTCTCAAAATATGACAGTTGAAGAGTTAGAAGATAATATTAAAAAACTAGAGTCTACATCAATTGTAGAGGCTTTACAGAAGTTAATTAACCAATAATAGAAAAGAGACTAATAGTCTCTTTTCTTTCTCATTCGTGCAAGTTCTTTTTGCACAGAAATATTTATATTTTCGGCTGGTTCAAAATTTAAGGCATAATTTCTATCTTCATAATCTACACTATTTAAGACTATTTTAATTGCTTCAATCCTAGCTTTATGTTTATCATCACTTCGTACAATATTCCATGGCGCACTTCGTGAATGAGTTCGCTTTAGCATCTCATATTTTTTTTCACTAAATTCGTCCCATAAGTCCTGTGCTTGAAGATCAACTTCACTGAGTTTCCATTGTTTTAGTGGATTTGTTCTTCTGCTCTCAAATCGATTAAGTTGTTCATCTTTAGATACACTAAAATAAAGTTTAACAAGAATTATATCTTGACGTACTAAATCATGTTCGAAATTAACTACATCTTCCATAAATATTTCATATTGATGATCGGTACAAAAACCAAAAACAGGTTCAACCATAGCTCGGTTGTACCAACTTCTATCAAATAATACTGTTTCTCCACCTGTAGGAAAATGCTCTATATATTTTTGAAAAAACCATTGACCTTTTTGTGTTTCTGTTGGTTTTCCTAAAGCTACTACTTTATAGTGTCTAGCATTCATATATCGTGTCATCCGGCGAATTGCTCCACCTTTACCACTTGCATCACGACCTTCAAATAATATAATCATTTTTTTACCAGTTTTTTCTAAGTGATCTTGCAT
>JBATTX010000361.1:0-2779 GCA_049670825.1 Arcobacteraceae bacterium
AGGTGAATATTTTGGATTAACTGGAAAAATAATAATGTTTATATCCTCTTTATTAATGGTACTATTTACTGTAACTGGTGTGATGATGTATCTTAAAAGAAAAAAAAGTGTTAGAAAATAAGGAGTAAATATTTGAAAAAGATATTACTATCAAGTTGTTTGTGTTCTTTTTTATTCTCAGCTGATTTATCTTTGTTAACTCAAGAAAAAAAAGAGTTAAGAGAGTTAGAAAAAACCATTATAGAACAAAATCATCAAACATCCAAATATGAATGGGTCTCACCTATAAACTTAAATGGTGGACTCTCTCGTACTCATTCATTCTCTAACGAAAGTGATAAATTTACAAAAAGTATATCTATAGGATTTACACAAAGTATCTATAAATCAGGTGGAATCAAGTTTGCAATCAAGTATGCAAATGACAAAAACAAAGCTGATATGCTTTCTTGGGAAAATGAAAATAGTACTATCTTACAAAATATCTATGAGATAGTTTTAAATATCTCAAAAATAAATTTACAGATACAACAAAGTGAATATAAATTACGAAATAAAGAGATTGAACTTGTGTTGAAAAAAGTGCAGTATGAAGCTGGAAAAACAGACATTATAGAACTCAATAACGCCATTATGGATAAAAATAATGAATATAAGAATAACATTAATTTTAAAAATTCATTAAGACAAGAGGAGCTGGAGCTTTCTAAATATACCGATTTAAAATATCAGGAGATAGAGATTTTAGAGTTTACTACTATTACAAAAGATAACTACCTTCAAGATAATATAAACTTATTGTATGAAAATACTTTAGTTGATGTTTTAAATAGTACATATAAAAAACTCAAAAGTAGTTATTTACCAAATGTTACTCTCTCCTCATCACTTTCACACAGTAATAGTGATGATCTGATTAATGATGATACCACAGATAGTACATCTGGTTCTATAGCAGTAAATTTTTCAATGCCATTATACGACTATAACAAAAATACAGCATTAGCAAAATCAAAAATAGAGGTACTCAAACAAAAAGTGAATGTAGAGAGTGTCAAAAAAGAGATAGAAAAAGATTTTGAAGTTGCACTTAGTAAAATAGATACTTATAAACAATATAACAAAATTATCAATGACAATTTAAAACTTTATGATGATTTAATCACTATAAACGAATCATCAAATAAAGCAGGTATGAGTGCAACATATGATTTAGATATTTTAAAAAATACAAAACAGATAAATCAATACGATCTTGCAATAAATACAATAAATATGCAACAAGAGTATGCAAAACTCTATTTTAAAACAAAGGTAAATAACTAATGGATACAAATCTACAAGAACAGCTACAAAATCAAGCAGAGGGTAGTTCAAAGAAAAAATATTTTATTTGGATTTTTGTTTTACTTATAGTTTTAGTTATTGGATACTTTTATCTTATAGCAAAAGAGACAAATAATATTGCTGAAGTTTCATATAAAACAGCAAAAATTAAAAATGGTGATCTATTGGTAACTGTTATGTCTACAGGAAATTTAAACCCTACAAATAGTGTAGATGTAGGAATAGAAGTATCAGGAACGATAAAAGAGATATATGTAGATTTTAATGATGAGGTAAAAGTGGGGCAACTCTTAGCAAAACTTGATACAACAAAATTAAAATCACAAGTAGATAGTTCAAAAGCTTCACTTGCAATAGCACAAGGGACACTCAAAGAGAGTTATATAACAGTACAAAATAAAAAACTCAATTATGAGAGAACTTTACAGATGTATAATAATTCAGGCAAAAAATTCCCCTCTATAAACGAAGTAGATGATACACGATTTGCTTATGAAAGTGCAATGGCATCATATGAGATAAATAAAGCAAAAATTCAACAAGCGCAGTTTAATCTTAAAACTGATGAAGAGAATCTAGAAAAAGCGATAGTCAAATCTTCTATAAATGGAATTGTACTCAATAGAGCTATTGAGGTTGGACAGACTGTAACATCATCTATGTCTACACCAGTTTTATTTACTTTAGCAAAAGATCTTTCAAAAATGGATTTAATCATCAGTATAGATGAAGCTGATGTTGCAGATATAAAAAAAGGGCTTGATGTGACTTTTACAGTTGATGCATACCCAAATGAGAAGTTTAAAGGTGTTATCAAACAAGTACGGCTAAATCCTATAGAATCAAATGGAGTGATCACTTATGAAACAATTGTATTAGTTCAAAATGACAGACTTCTTTTACGACCAGGGATGACAGCATCTGCTAAAATTATTACAAAACAAGTAAAAGATAAAATGCTTATACCAAATAGAGCTTTACGATTTAAACCAACAATGAAAATGGAAAATAGAAGATCATCTATGCAACTTGCTGGAAATATGAGAACTAAAAGAAAAGCAAGAGAATCAAAAGATATCTCAAAATCAGATATCAAGACATTATGGATATTGAGTGAAAATAAACCAAAAAGAGTGCGAGTAAAAGTACTTGATACAGATGGAAGTTTTACAGCGATTGAATCACGAGGATTAAAAATAGATGATGAGGTAATCATCTCACAAATGAGTGGTAATGAGTAACCAAAAAGTAATCATAGAGTTTAAAAATGTTGCGAAATCATACGGTAAAGGTGAAGCAAAAACACATGCTTTAAATGGCGTGAGTTTTGATATAAAGCAGGGTGAATTTGTATCTATTATGGGTGCAAGTGGTAGTGGAAAGTCTACTACTATGAACATGATAGGTTGCCTTGATACCCCAAGTAGTGGTG
>JBATTX010000362.1:0-9646 GCA_049670825.1 Arcobacteraceae bacterium
TTTTTAAAATACTTTTCATAATAATTCCTCATTTAAATTTATTTTAAACATTCTACAATATAGATACTTAAACTAAAATAACTACCAATCTATAGACTGTAACTTACCACTTTTTAATGGAAACAAAAAGCTTTTGTTGTAATTTACACGAATAATGCCTAAATAACTTTTATCTGTACTTTTAATAAATAAAATAGACTCACCATTTGAAGAAAATTTCGGAAATTGATTTCGTCCATTTGTTGTTAATCTTCTCACATAATCACTTTTAGTTGATATTAAATAAAGGTTAAATACATTCGATCCAAACTCGTTATCTGTTTCTCTACTAGAATACACAATATAATCATCAGATGTAGTACATTGTGAGTTGTTTTTACCATGATAAATCATTCTCTCAACTCCATTTTGACCAATTTTTTTGGCAAAAATATTTGGATATTTTAGTCTATCTGAAACAAAAACTATTTTAGTGTCATTCTCTACAAAATTACCACCAACATCAATTCCTGTATAATTTGTAATTCTTGTTTTAATTTTCGTTTCTGTATTATATACATAAATATCAGGTTGAGAATTAGGCGCCATAGTTAAAACTAATTTCTTTCCATCATCACTAACATCAGAACAAACTATCATACCATCACTTGTAAGCAAAGTTTCCAATTTATTTGTATAAAGATTTTGTTTCATTAAAGATGGAGTTAGTCCTCTATAACTTGTATAATAAAAAGCATTTTGATCAGCACTTGCCCATTTAGGGAAAATATTTAATCCACCTTTTACGACAACTTTTTGATAAGTTAAAGTATAATCAGATATAACAATTTCACTCGTTTTAGAATCTAAATATCGTGAGAAAATAACAAATTTATCCATCCAATCAATTGGTGGTGCTTTTAAGTATCTATTGATATCAATCGCAATTTTATGTGCTAAGAAAGGATATCTCGCAAATGATGCTGTAGTATACGTTTTATTTTGAACGATACTATTTGAGTTAACATCATAAAGTTTTGTATTCACTAAATATCTTTGTTGTTCATCTTTTGTAACTTGGAATACTAAATACAAATCAATTCCATTCTCTCTTAAAATTTTGTATTTAGGCATCTCCTGAAACGCAGTTTCAATTGTTACGGTACTATCATTAAAATGACAACTAACTTGCAAATCCTTTTGTATAAGTTTTAACAAATGGGTACCAATAGAATTGTCATTTTGTGAATCTGTTGCTGCAACAACATTTATTGTTGGTAGAGAAGACTTATTTTTAACTATTTCCATAGTTGCATCCAATGAAAATGCGAACTGAAATAACGCGAAAAATATTACTAGTATTTTAATCATATTTACCCTTTTGACTGAAATGTAATTTCAATATTAACTGTTTTATTATTTGGACTTACTGGATACGGTTTTAATGTTTCATTATTTAAAAACTCTTGTAACTGGTTATCAAATCCAACATTACCAGAGTATTGTATAAACTTGTAACTAAATTTTCCATTATTAAAAATAATTATGTTTACTTTAACTTTAAGATCATTTACAAATATTGTTGGATTCCATCTACTTGATAAAATTTGATAAATTTTTGAGTAATAAGGATCTTGATTTTCAGAAGTTTTTTCCATAGAAACATTTTTATTTGGAGTTTGCATTGTTTTATTTTCTGTTAATTTTGACAAAACAAGTTTTTTCGTTTTACGCTCTTTTTCAAATTTAGATTTGAACCTACTAGAGATACTACTTTCTTTGACATTAAGGACTTTGTCTTTTGAAACATTTTTAATATCTGTTTTGACATTTGCAAATAAAGACTTAAGATTTGTTCTTTTTTTAACACTTGTTGATGTTGTTTTCTTAACAACTTTTTTTGCAATTTCTGTATTCTTTACACTACTTTCAATTTTAACTTTCTCTTTTGTAGGTTCAGAATCAAGAATGACATCAAGTTGCAAAACAGTGTTTTTAACTGTTGCGTTAATTTTTTTCACCTCATTAGTTTTTATATAAACTAAAAATGACAATATTAAGATAATATATATTGCCAAAGATGCTAGTGCTGAGTAGATTAATTCTTGTTTATTAGCCATCAGTTATAAGGGCAACTTTAAAAAAACCAGCTTCTTTAACTGTTTTTAAAATATAAACTACATCTTCATATTTTAAGCCTTTATCAGCTCTTATATGAACAGAGGTGTCTCTATTTTTATTTTTTGAAAATAATATAAAGTTGTCAGCAAAATTTTCAAATTGATATTTTTTTTTGTTTACATTAATCTCACGTAAATTATTAATTGTTATATCAATTTTATTTAGCTGTTGAAGTTTTTGAGATTTGCTACCTTTAGGAAGATTAATATTTTCTTCATATTCCAAAACTGGAGCAGTAACCATTAAAATGGCTAGTAATACTAACATTACATCTACTAAAGGTGTGATATTTAAATCAGGTTTTTGATCATAATTATACATTATTAATTCCTAGCGATAATTATGTCTATTTGAGATCTAATATAAGTATTAAACTCGTAAACCTTTCTTGTAAGAATCTGATGAAAAGTATATGCAAATATTGCGACAAATATACCAGCTGCTGTGGCAACTAATGCTTCACTAATTACAGGTGCAATAACAGAAAAGCTTACTTTACTAGCAGTTGCAAATTTAGCGAATGATTCCAAAATCCCTACAACAGTACCAAATAAACCAATGAATGGTGCAGTAGAAGATATAATTGATAACCATGAGATACCAGTACTAGCTTCTCTTACTAAAGAAGTCTCGCAAACACTTAAGAACTCTTTAGAAACAGGTGCTTTATTTAAGCATTGACCAATTTTAGATAATGGATTAACGTAAGATTCTCTTGACAAAAGTGAATTTAAATTATTCATTTCAGTAGAAATATCTCCCACTAATTGAAAATATTTGTATAAATAAATCCAAAAAACCATTATAAAATAGATTGATAGTAGTACCAATACCCCTAAAGATATTGCACTACTATTATTAAAATAATTTAATATTGTATCAATCATATTTACTTTTAGCTAAACGAGTTTATCTTAGCTTCAACTGCAGCCATAGACACATTTGAATCTTTAACAGAACTAACTAGCTCTTTTGCTAATTCTAATTTTTCAGAAATATCTGATTCATCATCACCTGAAGATAAAGAAACAGCACCATCAACTAAAACATCTACAGAGTTTTCAGAAACTTTAACATGTCCCCAGTTAATTGCAACTGCTTCAGTTAAAGCATCCTTTTTTACTATCTCAATAACACCAACTGTCAATGCTGATACTAAAGAAGAGTGATTTGGTAAAACTCCGAACTCTCCCTCTTTTCCAGGAAGAGTTACAGATCTAACATCACTGTTAAATATTTCGCCATTTGGTGTAACTATTGATAATTTAATTGTATCCATATTTTTACCCTTTAAGCTTTATTAAGCTTTCATACCTTCTGCTTTAGCAATTGCTTCATCAATTCCACCAACCATATAAAATGCTTTTTCTGGCATATGATCGTAAGAACCATCTAAGATTCCTTTGAAACCTTTGATTGTATCAGCAAGTTCAACATATTTACCAGGACTTCCTGTAAATACTTCAGCAACAAAGAATGGTTGAGATAAGAATTTTTCAACTTTTCTTGCTCTTTCAACAACAAGTTTATCAGCTTCAGATAATTCATCCATACCAAGAATCGCAATGATATCTTGTAAATCTTTGAATTTTTGTAAAAGTGATTGAACACCTCTAGCTGTATCATAATGCTCTTGACCTAATACATCTGCAGAAAGAATTCTTGATGTAGAATCTAGTGGATCAACCGCTGGATAAATACCTTTTTCAGCAATTTTTCTATTAAGAACTGTAGTAGCATCTAAGTGAGCAAAAACAGAAGCAGGAGCTGGATCTGTTAAGTCATCCGCAGGTACATAAACAGCTTGAACAGAAGTAATTGAACCTTTTTTAGTTGTTGTAATTCTTTCTTGTAATGCACCCATCTCTCTTGCAAGTGTTGGTTGGTAACCAACTGCTGAAGGAATTCTTCCTAAAAGAGCTGACATTTCAGAACCTGATTGTGCAAATCTAAAAATATTATCAACAAACATAAGTACATCTAGACCTTTTTCATCTCTAAAATATTCAGCCATTGTAAGACCTGTAAGTGCAATTCTGTTTCTTGCTCCAGGAGGCTCACTCATTTGTCCATAACATAAAGCAACTTTGTCAAGAACGTTTGACTCTTTCATTTCATAGTAAAGGTCATTTCCTTCTCTTGTTCTTTCACCAACACCAGCAAATACAGAGTAACCATCATGTTTAAATGCAACATTATGGATAAGCTCCATAATAATAACTGTTTTACCAACACCAGCACCACCAAATAGTCCTACTTTTCCACCTTTAGCATAAGGAGCAAGTAAATCAACTACTTTAATACCTGTTTCAAACATCTCTGTTGAAGTAGATTGCTCTTCAAATGAAGGTGCATCTCTGTGAATTGACATTCTAGGAGCTGCATCAGAAACTGGAGCACCATCATCAACTGGCTCACCAATAACATTAAAAATTCTACCAAGAACTTCTTCACCAACTGGTACCATAATTGGAGCACCAGTAGCAATTACTTTAGTTCCTCTTGTTAATCCCTCAGTCATATCCATAGCAATAGTTCTAACTCTGCCATCTCCGATATGTGCTGCTACTTCTAATACTAACTTTTCTTTAGTACCAGGTACTTCTATCGCATCATTTATTGCAGGTAGGTATCCGTCGAATTCAACATCAACAACTGGACCCATAATCTGAATTATTTTACCTTCCATATATCCTATTCCTTTCTATTACTTCATTGATTCAACACCAGAAATAATCTCAATTAATTCTGTTGTGATCGCTGCTTGTCTTGCTTTATTAAATTCAACTGTTAAATCATTTACTCTTTCTTTTGCATTATTAGTTGCATTTTCCATAGCTTGCATTCTAGCACTATGCTCAGCAGCTAAAGAATCAATTAAAGAATAATACATATTAAAGTCAACATACTTAGCAGTCAATTCGTTTAAAATTTCTTCATCATCATCTGGCTCAATGTCTAACATCGAAGATGATTCATCATTAACACTTACATCATCTAAAGATACTGGTAACAACTCTTTTACTTTTAGCTCTTGTGTAAGCATATTTAAAAAACCATTATATACCATAATAACTTTATCAGTTGTACCATTATTAAAATCTTCATAAGCATCTTTAATAAACTCAGATGCTTTTTCATAAGTTGGTGCAGAAGTTAAACCAACTATGCTATCAAATAAATCAATATTTTGAAAATTAAAGTAATCTATACCTTTTCTACCAGCCGCTCTAAGTCTTACAGTTGCACCTTTTGAAGTATACTCTTCAATTAGTCTTTTAACTGCTTTTATAGTAGTTACATTAAAACCACCACATAGACCTTTATCAGCTGTTACAAAAACAACATCCACTACTTTAGGAGTTTCATTTGATACAAAAGCTCTATTTAAATTATCTTCATCTTGAACCTTACTAATTCTAGTAGCAATTTCTGATAAAATATTGTTTATTTTTAAAGCATAACTTTTTGCTTGTTCTGACAATTGTTGTGTTCTTCTTAACTTAGCAGAAGACACAAGCTTCATAGCTTTTGTTGTCTTCTGAGTATTCTTAACACTTTTAATTTGTCTTGAAATATCTTTTAAGTTAGCCATAGTTATTCCTTAGTCAGCTTTAAAAATGTTTTTAAACTCATTTATTGCTGTTTCAAGAACTTCTTTGATGTCATCATCAATTTTTTTCTTAGCATTTAAATCTGTAATTAAACTTGAATATTTAGATTCAATAAACTCATGGAATTCATTTTCAAATCTAACTACATCAGATGGATCAATATCATCAATAAAACCATTAACACCAGCGTATAAAATAGTAACTTGTTTTTCAATAACAAGTGGCTTATTAACACCTTGTTTTAATAGTTCAACCATTCTTTGACCTCTTTCTAATTGAGCTCTAGTTGAAGCATCTAAATCTGAAGCAAATTGTGCAAATGCTTCTAATTCTCTAAATTGTGCAAGATCAAGTTTTAGTGTTCCAGCAACTTGTTTAGTAGCTTTAATTTGTGCAGCACCACCAACTCTAGATACAGATAAACCAACATTAATAGCAGGTCTAATACCTGAATTAAATAATTCAGTTTCTAGGAAGATTTGTCCATCAGTAATAGAAATTACGTTTGTTGGAATATATGCAGCAACATCACCTGCTTGAGTTTCAACGATTGGTAAAGCAGTTAAAGAACCACCACCTAATTCATCATTAACTTTCGCAGCTCTCTCAAGTAATCTTGAGTGTAGGTAGAAAACATCACCTGGGTATGCTTCTCGACCTGGAGGACGTCTAAGTAATAAAGACATTTCTCTATATGCAACAGCATGTTTAGATAAATCATCATATACGATAAGTGCATGTTGACCATTATCTCTGAAGTATTCACCCATTGTAACACCAGCATATGGAGCAAGGTATTGTAAAGCAGAAGATTCTGATGCATTAGCAGTAACAATAGTTGTGTACTCCATTGCACCAGCAGCTTCTAAAGCTCCAACAATATTAGCAATTGTAGATGCTTTTTGACCAATAGCTACATAGATACATTTAACATCTTGATCTTTTTGGTTAATAATTGCATCAATAGCAACAGTAGTTTTACCTGTTTGTCTATCACCAATGATAAGCTCTCTTTGACCTCTTCCGATTGGAACAAGTGCATCAATAGCTTTAATACCAGTAACTAGAGGCTCATGAACAGATTTTCTAGCCATAATACCAGGAGCTTTTTCTTCTAATAATCTTTTTTCATTAGATTCAATAACACCTTTACCATCAACTGGCTCACCAAGTGCATTAACAACTCTACCAAGTGCACCAGGACCTACTGGAACTTCAAGAAGTTCACCAAGTCTTTTACAACTTGTACCTTCTCTTAGACCTGCACTAGAACCTAAAATAACAATACCAACCGCTGCTTCTTCTAAGTTAGAAGCAAGACCTCTAGCACCATTTTCAAACTCAACAATTTCCCCAGCCATAACATTACTAAGTCCGTAAACTTTAGCAATACCATCAGCAAAAGATATTATCTTACCTGTTTCGTTAACATCTACATTTAATTCAAAATTATCTATTCTTTCTTTAATAATAGAACTGATTTCATCTGCTTGAATCTTTGTACTCATCAAATTTCTCCTTTGTATTTTTAACTCTTATCTTTTTTATAGCAAGACAAATTACTGTCTAAACTGCTTTTAAAATATGATCAATCATTTGTGATTTTAATCTGCTTTTCGCAAAACCAACTTCAACACCTAGTCCATCAATAGAAACTTTTACACCATTGTAATCACAAATATTTTGTGTTAATTCTAAATCAACATTAAATTTTTTTGCAAATTGTGAATTTATTGTATCAACATCACTTTGTTCTAACTCTTCATTAGTGTATATTACACCTTTAAATGAGTTATTTAAAACTGACAACTCTGATTCTAATTCATTTACAATCATTGGTATAATAGATAATCTTTTATTATCACCTAAAAGCTTCACTAAATTTGTTGTTGATTCGCTACATTTATCAATAAAAGATAAAATAAGTTCAACTTTTTTACTACTTTCCACTTCAGTCGAAGAGATAATTAATAAAAATTTCTCATCAGCAAATGCAGTTGAAATTTCTTTCAATTCATTGTAAACTGCTGTTAAACTTGTATTATCTCTATCAGACATTAAAGCTTTTACATATCTTTTTGCAACTAAATCAATCATCTAAGCAACCTTTTTTAAAATTATATTAGCTAAATCTTTTTGAGATAAAGCAATATTATCATCACTCAATAATTGGTTAAGAACATTCTCGACAACTTCTTTTTTTACGTTTCTTACTTCTAGTTCAGTTTTATCGTCAAAACTTTTAGAAAGAGCTGTAATCTCATGCTCTGTGGCAACTTCTATTTTTGTCTTTATAGCGTCTACTTCGCTAGTTGCAATTGAAACAAGTTCTTCTGCAACTTTTTTAGCATTCTCAACTTCTTGTTTAGCGTCAACTAATTTTTTATCTGATTCTTTTAATATCTCTTGAACTTTATCTAATTCAGCTTGAATTGACTCTGTTCTCCCTACAAAAAAAGTTTTCAGTTTATCTGACAACAAGTAGTATATAATAGCAGCAAAAATAAAGAAGTTAACAGTTCTTTCTAATATATCAGTTTGTACATTAGCATCATTAGCAAATAACGATGCAGGGATAATTACTGATAAAGTAAATAATATTTTCTTCATACTTTCACCACCTATATTGAGCTAAGTTTAGCTTTTAAGCCTTCTTTAAATAGAGGCAATTGGGAAACTAATGAGTTTTCTAAAGATACTTTTTCCTCTTGTAAAGCTTTGACAAATTCATTATACTTTTCTTCTGTCTTAACTTTTGCAACATTCAATTTTTCTTCAGAAGCTTCAGAAGCTTCTAGTCTAGCTTTTTCACGTATTGAAAAAGCTTCCTTTTTCGCGTTAGCAATGATTTCTTTTGCTTCAGCAAGCATCCCATCTACATCGGCACCGTTGGCTTTAGCATTTGCCATATCAGTCTTGATTTGGCTATCTCTATCGTCCATGTGCTTAAATAAAGGCTTGTAAAGACAGCTATTTAGCCTAGCAAGCACTAATAAAAACACTAAACCTGAACTAAGTAGCAATATTGGACTTATGTCTAACATTTGTTTCTCCATACAATTTTTACAGTTTAGTTACACTAAAACTTACACCTATTGTATCGAAAAAAACTATGACTTAAATTAAACGAATGATTATATTTTTATTTATTTAAAAATGCTTTACTAATATTCTCAATATCCTCTTGAGAGTTGATTTTTATTTTAAAAAATTTATCATCTATTTTCACATCTAGATTGTGTTTAGCTAGGTTTACTTTGATTTCTGAAAGTGCATCAAAATTAAAATGAGACTTTTTTGAACTTACTTTTTCTGAAGGATTTTCTGTTTCTTTTATTTGTTTTACTAATATTTCTGTTTCTCGAACACTTAACTTTTGTCCAATAATTGAATCAATAATTATTTTCTGTTCATCTTCACTTAATCCGACAATAAGTTTTGCATGACCAAGTGTAATTTTATCTGCACCAAGCATTTTTTGTGCAAAACTACTTAATGTTAAAAGTCGTATAATATTACTAATTGAACTTCTACTTTTCGATACAATTTTTGCTAATTCATCATGGGTTATATCGTAATCATTAATTAGTCCAGCATATGAATATGCAACTTCAATTATGTTTAAATCATCTCTTTGAATATTCTCTATTAAAGCTAACTCTCTTAATTTGTCATTATCTACATCAATCACTAGGGCTTTTATTGTTGATAAGTTTGCAAGTTTTGTAGCACGAAGTCTTCTTTCACCAGCAACTAAAAGATAAGTTCCTGCATCTTTTGTTACAACAAGTGGTTGAAGAAGTCCATTTTTTTCTATAGACTCACTTAATTCTTTAAGTTTTTCTTCATTAAATATTTTTCTAGGTTGATAC
>JBATTX010000363.1:0-1722 GCA_049670825.1 Arcobacteraceae bacterium
ATCTTTTTCATATGGGTGTATCCTTTACTTTTTTATTGGATTATATCTAATTAATGTTATAATAAGTCTTTAACAAATTTAAATTACTAGGACTAACTACAATGGAAAAAGAACTTGAAAGTATGCAGAAATTTTACAATATAATCATAGAGTTTTTTGTAAATTACAGTTTTCAAATTATTGGTGCAATTATTATTCTTTTTATCGGTTTTATGGTTGCCAAAAAAGTTGCAAATTTCATTGAAAGATTTTGTCTTAACAAAAATATGGATGAAACACTTACAAGGTTTATCGCTTTAGGTGTTAAAATCACCATCATATCTGGTGTTGCTATTATCTCTTTAGGAAAACTCGGTATTGCAATTACTCCATTTGTAGCAGCTATTGGTGCTATGTCTTTGGGTGCTGGTTTAGCACTACAAGGATTACTCTCAAATTTTGGTGCAGGGATATCTATCATTGCTACTCGTCCTTTTGTTGTAGGAAACACAATCACAATTCAAGGGCATACAGGTGTAGTCAAAATCATCAAACTAGCTTATACAGTTTTAGAAACAGAAGATAAGGAAGAGATTACAATCCCCAACAAACATATCGTAGGGGAAACACTTATTAACTCTTTTGATTACACTGTTGTAGAGATGAATGTAGGTATTGAATATACAAGTGACCCAAAACATGCTATAGAAGTTATCTCTAAAGTATTAGAACAATTTGAAGAGATCTCAAAAGAGGCAAAAGCACAAGTAGGAATAAAAGAGTTTGCAGATGCAGCAATTAATATCGAACTAAGATATTGGACACTAACACAACAATACAATGAGGTGCAGTATAAAGTAAATTTAGCAATATATGAAGCACTCAAAGAGAATAAAATCAATATTCCATTTCCAACTGTAAATATCATCAATCATTCATAAAAAGGAGTTGTCGATGAAAACCATTTTAAAACCACTCTATGTAAAAGTTTTACTTGTTCTATTATTTTTATATACTTTAAGTGGTTTTGTTATCATTCCCTATTTGATACAAAGTAATTTTAGTAAAACTATTCAAGAAAAGCTCAATACTTATGGATCATTAGGAAGAGTTTATATCAACCCTTTTAGTTTTGAGATTGAACTTGACAATCTTTTAATAAAAGATGATACAAATAAAACGCTACTTTACTTTAAAACACTGAATCTCAACTATGAGTTAACACAACTTTTTCAAAAAGAGATAACACTAAAGCATCTATTTATCGAAGATTTAAAAACATCAATAATTATATATAAAAATAACCGTTTTAACTTTTCACATATTTTAGATCAATTAGCACAACAATCAAAACCTAAAGTTGCAGATAAAGAAGTTAAAAAAGAGCAGTCAAACCTATACTTTACACTTGACTCATTTATTTTACAAAATGCAAGACTAGTTTTTCAAGATACTACAAAATCAAATAATTTTGAAGTACACTCAAAACCATTTAATTTTTCACTTCAAAATTTTTCTACAAAACCAAATACGGTAGCAACGTTACAAACAGATATTCAACTTGAAGATACACTGAATTTAAAGCTTAAAACAAATCTAACAGTAAGTCCACTAAAACTAGATGGTTCATTTGCACTTAATGATATTATGTTTCATAAAATTCATAGCTATTTAGCAGATGATTTAGCTTTTACTTTTGATGGAACAACAAAAACACTATCAAGTAATTTTCAAATATCTCAA
>JBATTX010000364.1:0-2294 GCA_049670825.1 Arcobacteraceae bacterium
GTGTAAGTCTAGAGATAAATACATCTATGTCAAGTGAATATAAACAGATAAAAGATGTTATCGATCAAAGAGAAGTTGAACTTCTTAAAAAAGAAAAGACTGATTTATTATTGATTGAAGAAGCAAATGAAGTTATGGATAAACTAAAACAGGGTAACTATTCAGACATCATCAAAACATCTACAACTAACGAACCATTAGAAAAGTTTAAAAAAAGTGTAAATGAGATGATACTTGAAACAAAAGAACATTTTTTAAATATCAATGAGATTTTGAATGAATACACAAATTATGATTATAGAAATAAGTTAGTATTAAATGGTATATCTGATAACGGTCAGTTTTCATTATTGGTATCTTCAGTAAATCATCTTAAAACAGCAATAACTGAAATGTTGTTAGAAAATAAAGAAAATGGTGTAAGTTTACAAAACTCTTCGGAAGTTTTATTGGTAAATGTTGACAAACTAAATATATCTTCAAATGAAGCTGCAAAAAGTTTAGAGCTTACTTCTAATGTATTAGATGAGATTACGCAAAATGTTTCTAAAACTTCAGAACAAACTATAGCGATGTCACAACTTGCAAACTCAGTAGGGCGTTCAGCAAATGATGGTAGAAATCTTGCTTCTAAAACTACAGTTGCAATGGATGAAATCAACAACCAAGTATCTGAAATAAGTGAAGCTATTTCTATTATTGATCAAATTGCATTTCAAACAAATATATTATCATTAAATGCAGCCGTTGAAGCGGCAACTGCAGGGGAAGCTGGAAAAGGTTTTGCAGTAGTTGCACAAGAGGTTCGAAATCTTGCCACTAGAAGTACAGAAGCTGCAAAAGAGATAAAAAATATCGTTGAAGAGGCAAAAGCCAAATCTGTTGAAGGAAAATTGATAGCGGATAATATGATAGAAGAATACAATCATTTAAGTAATGATATAGATAAAACTGTAGAGATTATAAAAGATGTCGCAAGTATCTCTAAAGAGCAACAAATAGGAATCGTAAAAATAAACGAATCTGTGGATATATTAGAGAAACAAATAACGACAAATTTAGATGTATCAGTTCAAGCAAATGATATAGCGATTAAGACTTCAACTACTGCAAATACGATTGTTGATACTGCAAACCAAAAAGAGTTTGAAGGTAAAAATAGTATTGAATGTAGTAGATGTAAATAAAAGGAGAACCTGTGGATTTAAAATATAAAAAAATAAATGAACTTCATGGAAATAGTTTCAGAACAGTACTTCATAATTATAAGTTTAGTAAAGAAGATGCCACAAACTTAAAAAGTATACAGGCTATTGCAACTTTACATACAAAAGAGTTATTAGATGGTTTTTATAAATTTATCTTTGAATTCAATCATGCTCGAATGTTTTTACATGATAAGGATATTTTAGCTCGTCATGAAAAAGCTATAGAGCTTTGGTATAACAATCTTTTTTGTGGTAAATATGAAGAAGAATATTTTGAAAAGTTGCATTTTATTAGTGAAATTCATGTGCGTATAGGTTTGCCTGCACATTATGTAAATGCTGCTTTTAGTTATGTCAGAGGATTTATCAAAGATTGTATTATTAAAGAAAAAAGATTTGAAGTATTGGCAGCTGTAGATAAAATCATAGATATAAATCTTGATATTTTAACGATTGCTTATAGAGAAGAGGAGCAAACTAAATTTGTGGATAATGTAGTGTTATTAAAAAATACACTTGATAGTGGTTCTATTGAGCCTCATATTCAGCCAATATTTAATGCAAATAATTCTAAAGTAAAAAAATATGAATGTCTTATGCGACTTATACCTGAAAAAGGAGCTACTCCCTTGTCAGTATTTCCATATTTAGAAACAGCTAAAAAAATCAAACTCTATTCAAAAATGATGAATATAATGATAAACAAATCTATAGATATGTTTTGTCACATGAATACAGAATTTAGTATCAATTTATCTTATGAAGATATCTCAAATGATTCTTGCAGAGATATGATTTATGAAAGAATTAAAACTTGCTCAAATCCTGAGTTCATCATATTTGAGATACTAGAGAGTGATTTTATAAAAGATTTTAGTATCGTAGAAGCGTTCTCATCTTATGTTCGTACTTTTGGTTGTAAAATTGCAATAGATGATTTTGGTAGTGGATACTCTAGTATGGAAAATATCTTAAAACTCAAACCTGATATTATTAAAATAGATGGTTCTCTTATTAAAAATATTGATGTTTCAGAAGAATCAAAAATGATAGTAAAAAATATAATAAATATGGCAAAAGATTTAA
>JBATTX010000365.1:0-1545 GCA_049670825.1 Arcobacteraceae bacterium
AAAATGATGATATTCATGAGCTAAATGCTTTGCAGTATATTTTGTATTTAGATGGTTTAAAAACTATTGATGCAAATACAGAGAATAGTATTGCCAATAAGCTTGATAAACTGATGACTCAAGAGTGTAATAAAAGCTCACTTTTTAATTACACCTTTTATAAAGTAAAAGATTTATATAAAGCCCAAGGAGATAACTTTAAATATTTTATAGCTTCTAAATACAGATATTTAAGTGTGAGTAGTATTAATCTAGAGCGATATGAAAAGATACAAGCTTTAAAAAACAAAAAACAAAAAACAGGTCTAGAAAAATATATGCTTGAAAAAATTATTTTTAAATACAAAGGATTTGATAAGTCTTTGGAAAATGCATATTACAAAATTTTGATGAATAGTTTGGAGTTTGAAACTATACTCACAAAATATCCAAATAAACTCAATGGAAAAGTTGAGTTTAATATTTTCAATAATCTTATCTCTGGAAACAACAGACGATTAGTTGAACCAACGAAACAAAAAACATTTAAAGAGGTTTTAGAAACAATCATCAAAATTGAAAACTCTTTAAAAACTAATCCAACTGATCCTATGAATAACTATTTATACGGAACAGTTTTATATAACTTAAGTTATTGGGGAAATCTCAATATTCTTACTACCGTATATAGAAGTACATCATCTTTTAAAGAAAAAGAATTAGAATTAAAAAAAATAAACCTATCAACCCAACATCTTAAAATAGCACTTGAAAATGCTACAGACAAAGAGTTTAAAGCAAAAATAACGTATATGCTAGCAAAAAATGAGCTTGCCCTATACTACATAAACAGTGCAGCTAAAGAGAAATATAATCAAGAGGAAAGTTATAGAGTAGATAGTGCTTACTCTTATGGATACAGTTTTAAAAATATACAAAAATATATGATAGATGGATATGGAAAATATTTCGATAAGTTAAAAAACGATTTTGATGATACTATGTACTATAAAGAGCTTATTAGAGAGTGTTCAAATTTACGTAACTATCAAAATACTTTAGAAAAAGTGTACGATAAAAGTGGTATTCAAATTTCACTCAAAGATTTTGAAAAGGAGTTAAGTCAACTAACAAAAATAAAATATGCACGAGTACCTAAAAAGTATAATACACTATTTCTTTGGAAACTGATGATTCAAAAACCGATCACAAAAAAAACTGTTACTACATATAACAACATCGCATACTATTTAGAAAAATTAAATAAAGAAGAGTATGCAGTAATTATCTTAGAAAAAATTATTGAAAAATATCCAAATAGAACAGTTGCATATTATAATCTAGGTGATGCATATTGGTCAAACTGGAAAAAAGAGAAAGCTAAAAGTGCTTATAAAAAGTATATTGAACTTATGACAAAAGCAGGTAAAGAGAAAAAAATACCTCAAAAAGTAAAAGATAGAGTAGATATAAAAGATTAATTTTATATCTACTCGAAACCATTTATAGTTCAATTTTACATCCGTATTTTTTATAGTAACATCTATGAAAACACCTTATTTAAGG
>JBATTX010000366.1:0-1669 GCA_049670825.1 Arcobacteraceae bacterium
CTCTAATCTTTCGTTATTAAATACTTTTTTATAACTTTTATGTGTGAGTGCTTCGATTATCAGATCTTTATTTTTAAACTGATAATCCAAGCACTTTTCAAGTTCATTATACTTTTTCATTGTTACCCTTTTTTTTAATATTATTAATTATATCAAAAATATATAAAAAGCATATTTAGAGTGAAGTTAATAGGTGATTAATCGTAAGTTAAATACAATCCATCTATGAAATTACTTTTTAAAAAAATATTTTACTTATTCATAATGCTCTTTATAATTGCGCTTATATCATTTAGTGCTATAAATTTGGCGCCAAATAGTTTTTTTGCAAGTGGAGATTTAAATCCAAATATTACCAAAGAATCACTAGAACACATTAAAGAGGTGTATGGTTTAGATAAACCGATATATATACAATTTATCTCTTGGGTGAAAAATATTATGCAACTTGATTTTGGAATCTCTTTTGTAAGTGGGGCAATGGTAAAAGATGAGATTCTGAGCCGTATTCCTATTACTCTTACTATTAATATTATTAGTATGTTTTTTATATTTTGTCTCTCTTTATATTTAGGAATAAAAGCAGCACTTAATAAAGATAGTCTTTTTGATAGGTTTGTGGGGCAACTTTCTTTGTTAAGTTTTTCACTACCTTCATTTTATTTGGCACTTTTAGGTGTGTTGGTTTTTGCAGTGACATGGGAAGTTTTACCAATTTCAGGACTTCATAGTAGTGATATCAAAAGTGGAAGTTTTGAATATTATACGGATACTGCATGGCATCTTATCTTACCAATAGCAATTATGATATTTGGGGGTATTGGAAGTTTGACTTTATATATTCGCTCTTTGACAATAGAGATTTTAAAAAGTGATTATATCTTTTTTGCAAAAACTAGGGGACTAGAAAATAAAACCATTTTACGATATTACATCTTACCAAACTTATATCCTCCGGTGATTACACTTTTGGGACTGAGTTTACCAGGTATTATAGGAGGAAGTGTTATTTTAGAAACCATTTTTTCTATAGATGGCATGGGATTATTGTTTTTTCAATCAGCTTTGAGTAAGGATTATCCAGTAATTATGGGGATTTTAATAATAGGAGCTTTTTTAACGCTACTAGGAAATATCCTAGCAGACTTAGTTTTACTAAAACTCAATCCAAATATGAAAAACTCTTAAAATTAAAATCTTTGAGTATAACTGTGGCAGTAAGGTACTTTGTTATGCACAAAGTAATAATCTTGATGATAATCCTCAGCTTCAAAAAATGGAGTGTTGTGAGTTGAGATAAGTTGTGTTACGACATTGTAACCCTTGTTTTTGAGTATCTCTATAAGGTTTTTAGATATCTCTTTCTCCTCTTCATCATTGTAAAAAATAGCACTCAAATATTGTGCTCCAATATCTGGACCTTGACCATTTGCTTGTGTTGGGTCGTGAATCTCAAAAAAAAGTTTACATAAAGCCTCAAAACTCACTTCTGATGAATCATAATCAACTCTTACAACCTCCAAATGCCCAGTATCACCTCGACAAATCTCTTTGTAACTTGGGTTGTTTAAGTGCCCACCCATATATCCACTAACAGCAGCTTTGACACCTTTTACTTGTTCGAAGTAGTATTCTACTCCCCAGAAGCACCCACCTGCAAAATATGCAC
>JBATTX010000367.1:0-1610 GCA_049670825.1 Arcobacteraceae bacterium
GTATACCACTCATCTCTTTCTCATCTACATTTTTTCCAAGATACAACAATCCTGCACACTCAGTATATATCTTTTTATTTTTTGCATGAGATATAAGTGAGTTTTTAAAATTGTGTGAGTTTTTAAGATTCTCATACGCTTTTGGAGTTTCTACATATCCACCACAAATATATACTACATCACAACTTGTAGGGATCGTTTCATCTTTTGTAGGATTGACGATACTTACGGTTTGAAAAGTCTCTTTTAAAAATTCCAAGTTATCGTGATATAAAAAAGAGAAATTTTCATCTGTAACGATACTTAAGTGTTTGTTTTGTGTTTCTAATTGTTCAAAAGGGTAGTTTAGAGGAGTTTTGACTTCTGTGTTTGCAAAACTTTTTAATAATGATAAATCAATATTTTCCAATACATCTTTTGAGATATCTTCTATTTTTGATAAATCATCTAAATTAAGACCAAGATGGGTGTCGCTTAGTGTTGGAAGATTGTTTTTTATCCATCCTAACACAATAATATCTTTATGGTCTTTATTGATGATATTTTTTATAAGCTCATAGTGCATACTAGAAGATATATGATTTAAAACAACTGCTTTGATAGTATTGTCTTTTTTATAGCTCAAAAGTCCTTTTAACACTGCACTTATGGTTATATATGAACCTTGACAGTCAAGAAGTAAAACTGTAGGTACATCAAGGAGTTTACTCACACTATAAGCACTACAACCCTTATCATCTCCATCATAAAATCCCATCACACCCTCTAAAATAGAAACATCTTTTGTACTATAGTTTTGATAAAGCCATCGTACTTGGCTTTCATTCATAATAAAACTATCAAGATTCACACTAGGTGTTCCTGATACTTTTTGATGAAATTGTGGATCGATATAGTCAGGTCCTATTTTAAATGGACGAACAGATTCTCTAAAATGATAAAGTAGGGCAGTGGTAAGTATAGTTTTACCACTGTTTGAAGATGTTCCGCTTATACAAAGGTTTAGCATCTATCTTATCTTTCCACTTAGGTCATATTTGTTTAAGTATCCTCTTGGAGTGAGTACTTTACCATTTTTTGTAAGTCTTGAGTTTGAGTTACATACAATGATAATAGTTGACATTCCCACTTCTGGATGGTTTATATCTTGTTCGATTAAATCTGTTGTTGTAGAGATAGTGATTTTTTCTTTTGCTTCACGCCCTACATTTTGTCCGATGATTACAATTCTCTCTTCAATTTTTTCTAAGGCTCTTAAAAAGTTTTGGTAAGGTAAAATTCTTTTTTTTGATTTAGGATTGTATATCCCTATAACAAAATCACACTCCAATGCCATGTTTACTCTTTTATCAATAAGATTAATATCTGTTAATCTATCTGATAATGAGATAATAGAGAAATCTTGAGAAACAGGAGCACCCACTTTAGCAGCAGTTGCTAAAAATGACGTAACCCCAGGTAATGAGATAAGCTCTATCTCATCCCAAAGGTTTTGCTCATCGATAATCTCCACAATCAATGTAGCCATACCAAAAACATTTGCATCACCATTTGAGATGATACAAGTTGTTTTTCCACTTCTTGCTGATTCTATAGCTTGTGTACATCTT
>JBATTX010000368.1:0-2495 GCA_049670825.1 Arcobacteraceae bacterium
ATGCAATCAAATATGCAAATAGTGTAAAGAACCAAACAAACATAGGAATTGATGTACAAAAGAAAGAGCTAATAAAACAAATAGTTAATTTGCTTTTTCAAATTAAACAGATTGATTTATCTATCAAAAAACAAGAACTTTTAGTAGATAACTCACGATTAGATGTTGTGAGAAAAAAGGAACAAGTGTTTAATGGTATATTAGATACGTCTTTTTTAGATAATGCTATTTTAGACTTAAATGCAAAGCAAAATTCATTAATAGATTTACAATATCAAAAAACAACTTTAGTAAATAATCTTGCTAAACTATCTGACAAGAAATATGAAGAGGTAGAATTACCTGTACTCAGTATGACAAATAATACAGAGTTTATCGAAAATAATATTTATGTAAAACAAGCTAAAGATAATATAAATACAGCATATTGGTTAAAAAACATGACTGTTTCTAGCTATCTACCAACAATCAACTTTACAGCTGATTATACAAAATACCATGATACAGATAACAATCCTTCATTAACAACAGATGGGACAGAAAATTATGGCTTTAATATTACGATACCCTTAGATATAAAATATTCATACAACATACAAAGTTCAAAAATAGAATACTTAAAGAACAAATCTGCTTTAGAGGATAAAAAAAGAGAAGAAGAGATGATTTTTAGTAATTCTCTTGCAAAACTTGAAAGTTTAGAGAAAAAAGTTTTGATTGCGAAAAGTGATATTAAACTCTATGATTCTTTAGTGACCCAAATCAAAGAACAACTCGATGTTGGAATGAAAACACCTTCTGATCTTCAAACAATTCAAAACTCGAAACATATAAAAAAATTAGAAATAGAAACTCTCAATATTGATAAACAAATCGAACTTTTAGAAGTTTATTATAGAATGGAAATATAGGGATAATGGTTAACCAAAAACAGTCATTTAGCAACTATTTTCATAATTGGCTTTATGATAAAGATGGTTACTATTCAAAATATAAAGCCATAGGAAAAGATGGTGACTTTTATACAGCTGTAAGTTCAAGTAGATTTTTTGGCGGATCTATTGGAAAAAGAGCTGTAGAAGTTATCAAAGAAGGTTTTTTAAAGCCCAATACAACTATAGTAGAGATTGGAGCACATCATGGTTACCTTTTAGCAGACATGATTCAATTTATCTTTACTCTTAATCCACAACTCATTAAAACACTCGATTTTGCCATTGTAGAACGATATGAACATTTAAGAGAAAAACAAAAAGAGTATTTTTTTCAATGTTTTGGAGATGATATCCAACTGATTCACTACAACGATATCAGTGAAATAAAATTAGAGAGTGCTTTTGTTATTGCAAATGAGATATTTGATGCATTTCCTTGTGAACTCATTTTTACAAATGAGCAAAATAACCTTCAAAAAGCTTTTATAGAAAACCACACAATTAAATTTACAGAAAATAAAGATAAAGAGCTAGAAACTCACACAAAAAAATACAATATTACTAAAGGTGAGATTGCTGTAGGGTATGAAAAATTTGCTATTGAATTATCACAAAATCTAAAGCAGTTTGAATTTGTCACTTTTGATTATGGGGAGTTATATCCAAGAAATGATTTTTCATGTAGAGTATATGAGAAACACTTAGTTACTCCTCTTTTTGATGAAGCTCTTAATTTAGAAAAATCATACCAAAAATCTGATATAACGTACGATGTACATTTTAAACATCTAATCGATTGTTTTGAAAATAATGGAATTACAAATATTACATATACTACCCAATTAAAAGCTTTAGTGGATTTTGGAATCATTGAGTTATTGGAAATTTTACATCAAAATGTAGATGAAAAAACCTATCTTAGTGAAGCAAATAAGGTAAAAACACTTCTAAACCCAACAGGTATGGGTGATAGATTTAAAATGGCTAGTTTTAGAAAAATATAAAATTGATAAAAGGTACAAAATGAAATTAATTATAAATGGTGAAGATAAAATATTTGATGAGGGAAGTTCATTGAAAAATATAATTATCTCACTTCAAATTGAAGATAAAGTGATGGCAGCTGCTGTTAATATGGATATTGTAAAAAAAGATGAATGGTCTACTTTTTTACCAAAAGAGGATGACAAAATTGAACTACTACAATTTGTAGGTGGAGGTTGAGATGCTACATGATATAGGAACAGTATGTACATACTGTGGTGTTGGTTGTGATATCACAGCACAAGTAAAAGATAATCAAATCTTAAAAATTTATGCACAAAGTGATGGATATGTAAGTCGGGGAAAACTTTGTATTAAAGGGAAAACAGGATTTAACTTTGTAGCTTCTGATAATCGTATTCGAAATACTAGAATAAAAAAATCATTTATAGAAAAAAATCTAGAATCTTTTCCTCAAGAACTAAAAGCAAGAGTTCATACTCTTCAAACACTCGATGACCAATGGTATGAATCAAACTACGAATTAGCAACCTCTATTGCAGCATGGAAACTGTC
>JBATTX010000369.1:0-1557 GCA_049670825.1 Arcobacteraceae bacterium
AATTCTTATTCCTTTATATGGTGTCTTTTTAACATTAATTTGCTAAAATTCAGGAAGATTTTTAAAATCAAATTATGCAAAAAAACATACATAAAAGGATAAACATGAGTACAATTGAAGTTACATCACCGTTTGACGATAAAGTAGTAGGAACTGTTCCATTTTCTACTGTAGAAGAAGTAAAAGAAGCTATTGAGTTAGCGCACACAACTTTCCATGATCATAAGAATGCTCTTCCAAAATACAAGAGAATTGAAATTTTAGAAAAAGTAGTTGAGATTATGAGTTCTCAAATTGAAGAGCTTACTCTTTTATGTGCATCTGAAGGTGGTAAACCTTACATTGATTCTAAAGTTGAGATTCAAAGAGCTATCAATGGTGTTAAACTTTCAATTGAAGCTTTAAGTTCATTTGAGGGTTCTGAAGTTGCTATGGGTCACACTGTATCATCTGCAAACAGAATGGCATATACATTCAAAGAACCTATTGGTGTTGTTGCTGCTGTTTCTGCTTTTAACCACCCATTTAACTTAGCTATTCACCAAGTAATTCCTGCAATTGCTGTTGGTTGTTCTGTTATTATTAAACCTGCTACTCAAACTCCAATGTCTGCTGTTAAACTTATTGAGATCTTAGCTGAAGCTGGTCTTCCAAAAGGTTGGGCACAAGCTGTTGTTTGTGGTAGAGAAGCTGGTGAGTTATTAGCTACATCTCCAAAAATCAATTTCTTAACATTTATTGGTTCAGGAAGTGTAGGTTGGTACTTAAACTCTAAAGTTGCAAATGGTACTAGAGTTGCATTAGAGCATGGTGGAGTTGCACCAGTTATTGTTGAAGCTGATGCTGATATTGATGATTTAATCCCTTCAATTGGAAAAGGTGGTTTCTACCATGCTGGACAAGTATGTGTATCTGTTCAAAGAGTATATGTACATGAATCAATTGTTGATGAAGTAGCTACTAAGTTATCTGAATATGCATCTAAATTAGTTGTAGGTGATCAATTAGACCCTAAAACTGAAGTTGGTCCATTAATTAACAACAATGAAGTAAATAGAGTTGAAGAGTGGGTTAATGAAGCTGTTACTAAAGGTGGAAAAATCTTAACTGGTGGTAAAAGAATCTCTAAATCTTGTTACGAGCCTACAGTTATTCTTAACCCTGCTGATGATGCTTTAGTATCTACAAAAGAGGTATTTGGACCTGTTGTATGTATCTATTCATACTCTGACATCGAAGATGCATTTGATAGAGCGAATGCTTTAGAAGTATCTTTCCAAGCTGCTGTATTTACTAAAAACATTGATACTGCTTTAAAAGCAGTTAAAAGATTAAGTGGTACTGCTGTTATGGTTAATGACCATACTGCATTTAGAGTTGACTGGATGCCATTTGGTGGTGCTAACGCTTCTGGATTAGGTATGGGTGGTATTGAACATTCTATGATCGAGATGAGTAAAGAAAAATTAATGGTTATTAAATCTCCTGTTTTATAATCATTTTCTTTAAAATTCTTTACATTTTTAGGCTAAGATCTTTTGATCTTAGCCTTTTTTT
>JBATTX010000370.1:0-2038 GCA_049670825.1 Arcobacteraceae bacterium
CAGCACAAGCACCTTGATAGGCAAGTCGTATCTCGATATCTGGTTCATTGATATAATCCAAAATCATAATATCTCCACCATCGTTTACTAAAATAGGGCGGATATATCTATGCATAGCATCTTTCATATCTTCTAGTTGTGATTCATAAGATTTACTTCTAAAAATCATATTTTTTTCACAATCAGTATTGACTGGTTTATCCACTCCACCCATTTGAGCTACTGCCATTGGGTGCCCTGAAAGAGCTGCATTTAACATACACTCAAAACCTTCTCTTACAAACGCTTCATTTGTTCTATCTTTTAAAAGTAGCAATCCAAGGCGAAAGTTTGCACCTTGATGGTTTTTTTTCACCGCTTCTCTAAAATAGCCAATAGCTTTGTCTTGGTCTTCCTCTACACCTATTTTTGACTGATACATTAAAGCTAGGTTATAGTTCCCTGAATCATTTCCATACTCGCTTGCTTGTTCGAACCAAGTTCGTGCTGTATCAAAACATTTCTCAACTCCTTCCCCTTTTAAATACATCAAACCCAAATTTGCCATCGCTTGGTCATTTTTGTGTTTTACTTCCTCTTTCCAAATATTTAATGCAGTCTCATAATCTTTTTTTCTGTATGCTTGTAAAGCTTCTCTATGTTTCATAAATCGTATCCCTTCATTTGGTTTGGGTATTATCATCCCTTTTTTAGTTGTTTTGCAATCTCTTTTGTCTTATCATAATATTAACAACACTCCATCTCTACTTGGTCAAGTACCTCTAATCCTTTTTCAAACTCATATTGATCAAAAAGATCAGATATATAAAAAACATGTGAACATACTAAATACAAAGTATCTTGTGAATCTCCTAATGCAAAAACCTCTCTATAGTTTTGTGGAATCGCTTCCATAAACTTCACCCATAATTTGTTTTTTGATTCTGGTTTGAGAGTAAAAAGTTCATTCATCGCATCAAGAACTAGTGCTGCATTTTCATAACAATCAATATTTGAAAAACTGACATATCTATCTTTTACTTGTGTCATTATTTTTTCTCACAAGCACAAATACATATCTCATTTTGAGTCACAGAGTATTGTTTTGTTGTCATATTAAGAAGTGCAAAGTAGGGTGCTTTTCCATAAAGTTTTGAAAGAGTAGTTGAATTTTTTGTGTCAAGTGGTATTGCTAACATTATAAATCCTTTATATATTTATATGTTAGTTAAGATGCAAAATCTATTCCATCATATATTTGGTGGTTGTTTTTCTATTGTAAATAGTGTGGAATAATTTATGCATATTTGTTCATAGATTAATACTGGAGAACAAAAATGATGGTCAATAAAAAACAGATAAAAGAGCTTTTAAATGAGTCAGCATGTTCCCACAATAAAGACAAAGATAAAAAAGGTGGGTGTGATAAACCAAAACCAGGAGCTACAAGTGGAGGGTGTGCATTTGAGGGTTCTCAAATTTCACTTTTCCCTTTTGCTGATGTGGTACATTTAGTTCACTCCCCAGCAACTTGTCAAGGTGCTTCTTGGGAAACACGAGCCACACCAACAAGCTGGAGTGAAGAAAATAATGTTCCACTTGGGTATTGTACGGATGTTACAACCAATGATGTTATTTTTGGTGGACATGAGAAGCTTGAAAAGAGTATTGAGTATATAATAGAGCATAAAAATCCTAAGGCACTCTTCTTGGATGAGACCTGTGTGACAGCGATGATTGGGGATGATATGGATAACATCGCTTCACGAATGCAAACCAAATATAATAGACCTATAATAGTAGTACACGCTCCAGGATTTGTTGGTAGCAAAAATCTAGGTTCACGACTTGCTGGTGAAGCAGTACTAGAACAGCTTATAGGGACAAAAGAACCAGAGGTTGAATATCCATTTAGTATAAATCTAATAGGTGAATATAATGTTACAGGTGATATGTGGCAATATGCTCCAGTGTTAGAGAAAATAGGGATAAAAATCTTATCCACTTTGTCAGGTGATGGACGATTAGAAAACATACAAATGGCACACCGAGCAAAGCT
>JBATTX010000371.1:0-1885 GCA_049670825.1 Arcobacteraceae bacterium
TAATTGCAGGTGTTGCAATGGGTGGTGTATTTAAAGATGATAAATATGTAGTATTGACAGATATTATGGGACTTGAAGATCATGATGGAGATATGGATTTTAAAGTTACTGGTACACTAGATGGTATCACAGCATTGCAAATGGATATCAAACTTGGAGGAATTGCACTAAATGTTTTAAAAGAAGCATTAGATCAAGCAAAAGAGGGAAGAGTTCATATTTTAAAACTTATGGAAGAAGCTTCTAAAGAGATTATACCTACAAATGCTTTGCCATTAATTGAGCAGTTTAGTATTGATCCAACAAAAGTACTTGCAGTTATAGGAAAAGCTGGTTCAGTAATAAGAGAAATTATTGAGAAATGGGAAGTTTCTATTGATTTAGATAAAACAAGTGGAAATGTAAAAATAACTGGTAGTGATAAAGAAAATATTTTAGGAGCAGTAGCTCAGGTGAAAAATATCTCTTCAAATGCTAAATCATTTCAAAAAAAAGAGGTAATTAATTTTGAAACTCTTTATCAAGTTGATGATGTTTTAGAGGGAAAAGTTGTAAGAATAGCTGATTTTGGTGCATTTGTAGAATTACCAAAAGGTGGTGAAGGATTGTTACATATATCTAAAATATCTAAAAAAAGAGTATCGAATATAAAAGATGTATTAAATGAAAATGATACAGTAAGTGTAAGAGTATTGAAAATTAGTAAAGATCGTATTGAACTTATATCATCAGATATAGAAAAATAATTTTTAGATTAGTTTAAAGTAAGTTTAGTTATAGTTACTAATAGAAATTTTCATAAATTCATTTGAAGGGAATATAAATGAAGTTATTAATCGTAGATGATTCTACTATGTTAAGAGATATGCTTTCATATGCATTAAACGAGGGCGGTTACAACGATGTAACAGAAGCTGTGGATGGTCTTGATGGATTAAATAAGGCTAAAGAAACAGACTTTGATTTAGTTATTACAGATATCAATATGCCAAATATGGATGGTATTACATTAGTTAGTGAATTAAGAAGTTTACCTCAATACAAAACATCTCCTATTTTAGTTTTAACAACTGAAAGAGGTGATGAAATGAAATCTAAAGGTAAAGCTTCAGGTGCTACTGGATGGATTGTAAAGCCGTTTGTTCCTGATCAGCTATTAAAAGCTGTTAATATAGTATTAAAAAGATAAATAAAAATAAAGGTTTAAAAGATGTCTGGATTTGATATAACAATGTATAGAGATATGTTTGTAGAGGAAGCTGAAGAGCTTTTTGAATCTGCAGATAATGTTTTATTAGAAGCTGAGAATAACGGAACTTTAACAGATGATGAAATGGGACAACTTTTTAGGGATGTACATACTTTAAAAGGTAGTGGTGCATCTGTAGAATTAGCATATTTTGCAGAATTTACTCATGATGTTGAAAACATGATGGATAAATTAAGAAATCATCAGATTGAATTTATACCTGAAATGGCGGGAACATTAATTGATGGTCTAGATGTTATGAAAGAGATTCTTCAAATGGAATGTGATGGTTCAATTGATAGAGATACTTTTACAGAAAAAACTTCAGATTTACTTACCACAATTAGATCTTATATGAATAATGAAGGGTCTACTTCTAGTGTTTCTACTCCAATTATCTCACCAATTGAAACTTCACCAGATGTAGCAGAAGTATCGTCAGGTACAAATAATGCAACAACTAAATCATCTAATCAGTCTTGGGGATTTTTTGGGGAAGAAGCTGAATTAGAAGAAGAATCTGATGCTAATTTTGGTTTCTTTGATGATACAGATGACATAACACCGATGTCAGAGATAAATGTAGAAAAAAATGAAGTATTAGAATCTGCACCTACTGTTATAAGTAAACCTGTA
>JBATTX010000372.1:0-7694 GCA_049670825.1 Arcobacteraceae bacterium
ACCGATATCTTTAAGACTCAATTCCCCTTCAACCTCTTTACCTGATAAAAAATCTAAAATAGAACTTTGTGCTTTTGTATTATTTGATGACTGTTGTTGAGCATCCATAGCAAAAAGTATAATTTGAGCATTCATAGATAAAGATACTTCTACAGCAGATTTATTAATCTGTTCCTCAACTGAGAGCTCTTTATTAGGTGGAGTTTTCTCCTGCATATATGCATTTTGTAGTGCACTTTCGTTAGCTTTTGTATATCCATTTGAATTAATTTGCATAATTTAGCCTTTATTTCATAGTTGTATAATAGTATACGCCCTTCGCTATTAAACTAATATTAAGAAAGCTTTTTAACTTTGGACCAAAAACATATAATAGAGGGTTCCAAGAAAAATTGAAACAAGATAATTGTTTTTCCATATATGCAAAAATGCTGTAAATAGTATTGCTGATATCTCTTTAAACCCATAAGGAAAGACAGCTAAGTCTACATCTTTGATTGTAAAAAAAACAAGAATAGTCATAATTACAGGTGGAAAATATGTCTCAATATATACTATCATAGGAGGTGGATCTTTTTTAAGAAAAAAAATAAAAGGAAAAACTCTTGTAAGAAAGTTCATAAAAGTCATCACTACAATAGCCAAATATATTTCGTTATTTGTCATTTTCAATTCTTTGTTTAAATGTTAGCAATAAAAGCAATGATATAAGAATAGCAGTTATCAGCATTTTATCACTAGGTACTATAAAAAATGCAATAACAGATGCTATTCCACCAATGATAAATGGTAAAATGTTTTGTAATCTTTTGTACTGTTCTATACACAATACGACAAATAATGCAGTGAGTGAAAACTCTAGACCATTTGTATCAAACTTTATGTTTGCTCCAAAAATAGTTCCTAATACAGTACCCGTTATCCAATAAAGCTGATTTAGTCCCGTAAGAAAAAAGTAAAAATATTTTTTTGATAATTGTTTATTTTCTTCTACTGTTGTAAGTAAGCCATAGGTTTCATCAGTAAGCCCAAAGATAAGATACTTTTTAAATTTACCTGTATTTTTGAATTTTTTTAGTAAAGAGAGTCCATAAAATGATTGACGAATATTAACAAAGATAGTTGTAATAGCAATATCAATTAGTCCCATTTTTACATTAAAAAAACCGATTGCTAAAAATTGCAAAGCACCTGCATAGATAAAAATTGACATTAAAATTGGTATATACCAATCTAAGTTAAAAGAGGAGGCTAAGAGCCCAAATGCAAAGCCTAAAACTAAATACCCTATCATGATAGGGATAGATATGTTTAAAGCTTCTTTGAACTCCTTTTTGTGGTCGAATAATTTATACATTAAACCTAAAGTGCATTACATCTCCATCATTTACGATGTAGTCTTTTCCTTCAAGTTTGAGTTTTCCAGCTTCTTTTGCTTTTGCTTCTCCACCTAAAGATATAAAGTCTTCATAAGCGATAACTTCAGCTTTGATGAATCCTTTCTCAAAATCATTATGAATAACAGCAGCAGCTTTAGGAGCTGTACAACCTTTTGGAATAGTCCAAGCTCTTACTTCAATTTTACCAGCAGTGAAATATGATTGAAGACCAAGTTTATCAAAGGCTTTATGGATAATTTTTTCTAGTCCAGATTCTGCAACACCTAAATCATTTAACATCTCTAAAGCTTCATCATCATCCATACCAACAAGTTCCTCTTCAATTTTAGCACAAAGCATAATTAAATCAGCACCAACAGAATCAGCATGAGCTTGTAGTTTTTCAACATACTCATTTCCATCTACTAAAGAATCTTCATCTACATTTGCACCATAAATTACATCTTTGTTTGATAAAAATCGTAGCTCTTTATCAAGTTCTAAAAAGCTTTCATCTTCTCTATTTTCAAAAGTTTTAACTGGTTGTAATGTGTCTAAGTGTGCTGCTAAAGCTTGAGCTATTTCTAATTTTGCTGCAGCTTTTTTATCAAATTTTGCTTCTTTTTTAAGTCTATCTGTTTTTTTCTCAAGTTGTGTGATATCTGCATAGATAAGTTCAGTTTCAATAATCTCTAAATCTCTAATAGGATCAATGCCACCCTCAACATGTACAACATTGTCATCTTCAAAACATCTTACCATATGTAAAATAACTTCTACTTCTCTGATGTTAGATAAAAATTGGTTTCCTAAACCTTCACCTTTAGAAGCACCTTTAACTAAACCTGCAATATCAACAAAGTCTATTGTAGAGTGTTGAATTTTTTCAGGATTTACTATTTTTGCTAATTCATCAAGACGTTTATCTGGAACTGGAACTATCGCTTTATTTGGTTCAATTGTACAAAACGGATAGTTTTGCGCCTCTGCATTTTGTGCTTTTGTTAAAGCATTAAAAGTTGTTGATTTCCCTATATTTGGAAGTCCTACGATACCTACGCCTAATCCCATTTCATTTCCTTTTATTATATATATTCGCGATTATAACTAAATTATGATTTAATATTAATAAATTTTATTTTTGAGCCTTATTGCATAAAATAATCATTATCAACTAAATTAGTGAACAAATAATGAACAAAGAAATCATCGTCTATTAGGTTATTATTTATACACATAAATTTTGGAAATATTAGATATAATAATATAATTTATAAAAAAGGGAAGAATGATGTTTAAAAATTTATCAACGAAAACTAAACTATTTAGTTTTCCATTGTTTTTTATTATTGTGATAATAATGTTAGGGGTAACATATAATTATTATGGTGATATTGCAAATAAAAGAGTAAAGGTATCTACACAAACAGATGTATTCATACAAAATGTATTAAGTGGAAGAATCTCAGCGTATCAATTTTTAAGATCGCCAAATGACACCACAGCACAAAAAGTACGGTCTGATTTTGGAACTTTAAAAACTAATGTTTCAAATTTAAAACCACAATTAATTCTTGAAGAAAATAAAAAAAACTGTGATGATATCATTGCTTTAAGTGATAAATATATCTACTATTTTGATCAATTTGCACAAAAAAGAATTGATGAATATAAAAGCGGTATAGCAAAAGAATCAAGCGAAATAGGGTCTATTATATCTCAAATGGCAAAAACTGGTTTAGTGTTAGAAAAAGAACTTTCTACTATAAATAAAAGTGCAACAGAATTAAAATTGGAATCTCAAAGTACATTAAATAATGTATTATTAATGATTGCATTAGTATCAAGTATTGTGTTTATTGTATTTTCAGTTTTAGTTGCTAACACAGTAATTAAATCCCTTAATTCTTTTGAAGCAGGACTAAATAAATTTTTTGCTTATTTAAATAGAGAAGTTAAAGATGTAAATATGCTTGAAGATGATGCTAAAGATGAGTTTGGAGCAATGGCTAAAGTAGTAAATCATAATATTGCAAAAACTAAAATGAGTATTGATCAAGATAGAGATGTAATCAATACCACGATAGAAGTTTTAAGAAAATTCGAAAAGGGTGATTTATCACAAAGAGTAGATGTATCAAGTTCTAATCCAGCACTCAAAGAACTTATTTCATTATTAAATGAGATGGCTACTAATATTGAGACTAATATTGATAGTGTTTTAGACATTTTAGGTCAATACTGTAATTATGATTATATGAATAAAGTGAAAACAACACATGTAACAGAACATCTTCTAAAACTTGCGAATGGTGTAAATGCTTTAGGAGATTCTATTACTTCAATGCTTGTTGAAGATAAAGCAAATGGATTAACACTAGATAGAAGTAGTGATATTTTATTAGCAAATGTTGATTTATTGAATAATAACTCAAATGAAGCAGCAGCAGCTTTAGAGCAAACTGCAGCTGCACTTGAAGAGATTACAAGTAATATTGCAAATAATACAAATAATGTGATAAAGATGTCTTCTTTTGCAAATAATTTAAGTAACTCTGCAAATAAAGGTCAGGCTTTAGCTCAAGAGACAACAACATCAATGGATGAGATAAATAATGAAGTAAATGCAATTAGTGATGCTATTTCGATTATTGATCAAATTGCCTTCCAAACAAATATTTTAAGTCTTAATGCAGCAGTTGAAGCTGCAACTGCTGGTGAAGCTGGAAAAGGTTTCGCTGTTGTTGCTCAAGAGGTAAGAAACCTAGCTGCAAGAAGTGCAGATGCTGCAAATGAAATTAAGAAACTTGTTGAAAATGCTACAGCAAAAGCAAACAAAGGTAAAAGTATATCTGATACTATGATTGAAGGATATACAGAATTAAATAGTAATATTCAAAATACTTTAGAGCTGATTAGTGATGTCGAAACAGCTTCAAAAGAGCAACAACTTGGTATTAGTCAGATTAATGATGCAGTTGCTTCTTTGGATAATCAAACTCAAAATAATGCAAGTATTGCAGCTCAAACACACGATGTTGCAGTAGAAACTGATACAATTGCAAAACTTGTTGTATCTACAGCCAACGAGAAAAAATTCATTGGTAAAGATACTGTACAAGCAAAAGCTTCAACACATAATGTTGTGGCAAAAAATACAAATACAAAAGTATCACAAACAACAGTTCAAAATGTGAGTAAAAAAGAGACAACTATAAAAAATAGTAATACATCAACAAAAATTAAGCCGATTGTTTCTGAGGCTTTAGATGACGAATGGACAAGCTTTTAAAGTAGAGATTAAATCTCTAGAAAGTTATAGTAGTATTTAATTTTAAGTTTAAAATAAGATTTAATACATACAATTTAGTATAAAGATTAGAGTAGTTTGGTTAAAATTTAACTCTAACATTTATAACAAGCAATAAACCCAAATTTTTACAAGGATTACAATGAAAAATACTTTTACAATGACAGACAACAGAACGAATAAATCATATGAATTCGATATTCTTGATGGTACAAGAGGACCTAGTGTAGTTGATATTTCTACATTTTATGCGCAAACAGGTATGTTTACATATGATCAAGGTTATACTTCTACAGCAAGTACAAAGTCTTCAATTACTTTTATCGATGGGGATAAAGGTGAGTTAAGACATAGAGGTCATGATATTAGTGATTTAGTTTTAAATCATTCATATATAGAAGTTTGTTTTTTACTTTTAAAGAAAAGATTACCAACTCCAGAGGAAGCAAAATCATTTGATTTAGAGTTAAGACATAGATCTTTTATTCATGAAAGAATGAGAGGTTTATTTGACTCTTTCCCAATCTCTGGACACCCAATGGCAATCATGAATTCAGCTGTTGCTGCTTTAACTGTTTTCTATGGTGATCATACAGAAATTAAAAATGAGGAAGAAGCTTTAGAGATGGCAGCAAGAATTATTGCCAAAATGCCTACGATTGCTGCATTCTCATACAGACATTCAATGGGTATTCCATTTATCTATCCAGATGTAAATAGAAGCTTTAGTGAAAACTTTTTATACATGATGAGAGCTTATCCAGGTGGAGTTATGAAAATTGGTAATGATGGTGAAAATACTATCTCTCCTGTAGAAGTAAAAGCTTTAGATGCTATTTTCTCACTACATGCTGACCATGAGCAAAATGCTTCAACAACAACAGTAAGAAATGTAGCTTCTACAAATGCTCACCCTTATGTTGCTATTAGTTCAGGTATTGCTGCATTATGGGGAAGTGCTCATGGTGGTGCTAATGAGCAAGTAATTAGACAATTAGAGATGATTGGAAGTGTTGATAACGTAGATAAATACATTGAAAAAGCGAAAGATAAAAATGATCCATTTAGATTAATGGGATTTGGTCATAGAGTTTATAAAAACTTTGATCCAAGAGCTAGAATTTTAAAAGGATTACAAGATCAATTAAAAGATGAGTTAAAACTTGATTCAGAATTAATGAAAATTGCAACTAAAATTGAAGAGATTGCATTAAATGATGAGTATTTTGTGTCTAGAAAGCTTTATCCAAATATAGATTTTTATTCTGGTGTTATTTTAACAGCATTAAAAATCCCTACATCAATGTTTACACCAATGTTTGTTATTGGAAGAACAGTAGGATGGATTACACAATGGATTGAATACAAAGAAGATAAAAAAGCAAAAATTGCTAGACCAAGACAATTATACCTAGGAGAATAGGTATATGTCTTCAACTGAACAACTACTAGAAGCGATCACTTTTAGTTATCAATCAATGACTTGGGTAACTTGGTTAATAATATTTCTAGGTGTTTTTCAGGCTATTCGCGGGTTTGGAGTTGCATATAAAGATAATAAAACTTTTGCAGATATGAAAGCAAATCCTGATAAAACTGGTATATCTATGTTTTATACAGGAATTGTAGCCTCAGTACTAACAGTTTTAGTTTTTTTTGTACCTTATTTTGTACAATAATTTCTTAAAGTAAAAATATAATTTTTTATATTTTTACTTTAAAGTTTCTAATTTTTTATTCATATAAAAATATATCCATATAGCAGCGCTATAAATTATCAATCCAATAATAATCCAAACAGCTAAAATACTACAATCAAAATACTTCACAGCAATAGTTAATAAAATAAAAGGCATAAGAACTTGTCTATACACACTTACATAAGGTATAATAAAAGGTTGTTTTATCCCTTGTAATACAGAATTTGAGATAAATAAAGTAATAAATGCAAAGAAGATGATACTTTCAACAATAACATATACATAAGCTGTGTCAACAACTTCTATATCATTGTCGAATGCCATAATAATATATCTTCCAAAGATCACTAAAAATAAAACTCCCATTGCACTCATTATATACCCATATTTTAATGATTTATGAATCACTTCATATATTCTATCGAAGTTTTTTGCGCCATAGTTATTTGCAACAATAGCACTTACCGCTGTATTTAGTCCTAGCATAGGAAGTAACACGATCTGTTCGACCCTATATCCTATCCCAAATGCTGCAACTGTTTTGTACCCATAAAATGAAACAAAATACATAATAAGCATCGTTCCTAAAGACATAGTAAACATATTTAAACTCATAGGTATAGCTTGAGTAGCGATTTTTTTATAGATTCGTATATCAGGTAAAAACATTTTTGGTTTATTAAAGTCAAGTAAATTTGTTTTATAAAGTTTATATGTTATATATAAAAATGTAATAAATTGTATAAATATTGTAGCATATGCAACACCTGCAAATCCTAATGATGGAATAAAAGCATACCCATAGATAAAGAGTGGATCAAGAATAAGATTAAGAAAAAAACCAAATACTAACGTATTTCTATAACATTTTGTATCCCCTTTTGCTATAAGTGCTGCATTTGCACCTAACCCTAAAAGCATAGGAACAACTCCTATTAAAATGATGTTGGTGTACTCTAAACATAACTCTAAAGCTTTATTTTTTGCACCCATAAGTTGAAAAATGTCTTCTAAAAATATAAATCCAACAAAACAAAGAATACTAGATGTTATAGCAATAAAAGTAAGTCCATTTGCAACAAAAATTTGAGCAAGTTTATGTTTATGCTTGCCTAAGCTATTTCCAACATGCGCAGTGATTGCAGATGATAATCCAAAACTAATTGAGAGTATCATAAAAAATACCATAAAACTATATGATAGGGCGGTAATAGCAACTGTGGATATCATACCCACATAAAATGTATCAACAACATTATACATGGTATTAAAAAACATTCCGATACTTGATGGAATTGCTATTTG
>JBATTX010000373.1:0-4794 GCA_049670825.1 Arcobacteraceae bacterium
CAGCAATTATAGAAAAATTTCTTATAAATATAGCATTGCTTAAGTATTCATCTTTTGGAGCATTTACAACAAAACTCCAGTGTTGATCTGTCCCATAGATTTTAAAAGGTTTTGAATAATAAAATGCCTCAAGACCATTTCTCGATGTTTTAAAAAATTGATACTCTTTTCCCTCTTTTGCATCTTTTAGTAGCTTTATATAATCAGCATCATTCTCTACAACTTTTAGTAGCTCTTTGGATAAAAGTTTTTTCTCAGGATGCCCAAGTATCATACCAAAACTATCAACAATAAAAGCATATCCATTTTCATAAATATGAATGTTCGATGCCATTTTTGCAAAAGTGTCAAGTGCTACATCAATACCCGTAGCTCCAACAAACTCACCGTTGTAATACATTGGTACTCCAATAGTTGCCATAAGAACATCTTTTCCATCAACTGGATAGATATATGGTTTTGTAATATATGTTTTACCAGCCTTCATAGGACCATAAGTCCATTCATCTTTTTCACTATAACCAGCGCCATTATTGAGTACAATTTCACCTTTTGTTCGAACAACATAAGGGAAAAAGCTTCCATCATCTTTAAAACCTGTTTTACCCACACTGGAGATATCTTTTTTAAATAAAGGATTAGCATCATTGTAGTTAAACCATACACCAACAGCTTTAGGATTTTGAGCAAGTATACTTTTCAGATATGTAACAACTTCTTCTGTATCTAATGGTGTATTTGTATTAAGGGATGCTTCAAACTTCGCTTTAAAACCAGTAGCAAATGTTACGAAAGGTATCATTTCATTTTCAATTTGAGATGAATATTTACCAGCCATTTGCTTTAGGTATTTTTCGGCATCTTCTGTTGCTGCTTTTTGTGAGTAGTTTGTAACAAAATACATCGTCACACCAAATACCACAAATACGACACCTAGTACTTGTAGTAGTAGCTTATTACCAAAGCTTACTGCTTTTTTATTTTCATTCATCATTTATCCTTTGATGGTTTTCTTTCTTATCTTAATTATATCTAACCTAGAATAAATTTCAAGACTTAATTTTACATTAAAAAGCCTGCGAATAGATTTATATTTTATATAATTATTATTTATACTCAATAGACTTAGTCGTCTATCATATCATCCGTAGCTTTGAGAACATAAATATATGTATCGACATCATACTCATCGTAAGTTTCTACAGTCACTGCTTCTCTTTGGAACTCTTCACCCTCAAATTCATCAAGATAATCCCAGTGATTTATCAGATTTGAAGAGCTAAACAAATACCCATGAATCGTATCGCCCTCTTCATCTAAGTGGATACCAGGATATCCCATACTAGCACTCCAGCCAGCATCACGAAGCCTTCCTTTTACTGTTGCAGGTGTAAACTTCCCTACAATCTTTTCTAAAACATGTCCGTTGGGACAATTTGGCATCAAAGTACCATATACAAATAATGTTTCTGTCATTTTAACTATATATCTCCACTCTATTTCTTCCATTTTTCTTTGCTCTGTAAAGCGCACCATCAGCTTTGTTTACAAACATCTCTCTTGTATCATTTATGGCATACTCAGATATACCAATACTCACAGTTTTATTCCCAACCGTTTTAAACTCATATTTTTCTACTTTTTTTCTAATTTTTTGTGCTAATATTTCAGCTTGTAGTACAGAGGTATTAGGAAGAATGATAATGAACTCTTCCCCGCCCCATCGTCCGACAACATCCGTTTTTCTTACAGATTTTTCTAAAATAAGCGCCATACTTTTTAGTGTTTCATCTCCGATGTCATGTCCATATGTATCATTTACAAGTTTAAAATAATCAATATCCAATAAAAGTAAAGATAAAGGTGTTTCATATCTTGATGACCTATGCATCTCTATAGCAAAATATTTTTCTAAATAGTGTCTATTGTAAAGTTGCGTTAACTGATCTGTAATAGAAAATTTTTCTATTAATTTTTTATCTGTAATATTCTGACTAATAGATCGATATCCTACTTTTTCATTATCTATAAAAATCGGCTCTATATTCATAGAAAACCAAATAAAATGATTGTCTTTTGTAAGATTTTTTACTTCACCATTCCAAAAGTTATTACTTTGTATTGTTATCCACATTTGATCAAAAAAAGCTTTTGTCATATCAGGGTGTTTCATTATTGCATGTGTGTTTCCGATTAAATCACTTCTTAAAAATCCTGTTGCATCTAAATATGCTTGATTGACACTGGTGATGATACCTTTTAAATCTGTAGTCAAAATCAATACATATTTATCTACCATCTCTTGCTGTTCTTCGATAGCTTTATTTGCCAAAATTAATTTTTTATTTATAGCACGTACAGCTCGATTTTTATATAAAATTATCAACAATATAACTAAAAAAACACCACTTACTTTCCATAAATTTGAATAGTCAAACTCTTGTGCAACTTTTATAGAGATCCAATGTCCTATGATAGTTCTTCTTTTATCTTCATCAATCGAATCCAGAGCTTTTTGCATAATTTCATTTAAAATAGGTTCGTCGTTTCTTGATGCAATACTCAACTTTATATCAAAATTAAGTTTCCCTGCTATTTTTAAATCCAACATAGAGTATTTTTGTATTGCATAACCAATCGTTGGCATAGCATCTATATATCCAAAAAGCTCGCCACTTCTTACTTTTTCTAGCCCCTCTTGTGTATTCTCTACACTTACTATTTCAATAAGTGGATTTTTTCTTTTTAATACTTCTATAAATGCATAACTTTTTACGATTCCTATTTTGTGGTTTGAAAGTTCTGTTTCATCTTTGATAAAAAATTTATCTGATTTAGTAGCGATTACAAATGGCTCTTGCACGTAAGGTTTTGTAAAATTCATACTTTCTTCTCTGCTAGGTATCTTCATAGCTACAGGTAGGATGTCACATTTTCTTTCTTTTATGTTTTGTAGTGATTGAGACCATTGCGTTGTTTTTACAAGCTCTACTGGTGTATTTAGATACTTTGAAATTATTTTCATAAAATCTGCACCAATACCTTTGTGATTGCCATTTGTATCTATTTGTTCAAAAGGAAGCCAGTTTGGCAGCACACACATCAAAATCTTTTTTTTCTTTTTTAAATAAGTTTTTTCTTTATTCGTAAGGTCATTTTTATTGATATTGGAATACTCACTGTTCATCCAATTTTGTTGAAGTTTTTTAAGTTCAGTATGTGGAATTGTTTTATATGTTTTTTCTAAAATTGATTTTAATAGTGTATTTCCTTTTGTTACACCCATAGGCATTTTTGTTTCTAAAGGAACTCCTAAATCATTTAAAGTAACAAGCTTAAAATTACTTAGCCATTTTTCTTGTATAAAATAATTTAGTGTAGGAATATTATCTATAACTGCATAGGCTTTATTTTCAGCTACTGATTGAATAGCATCTTCTCTATTTTTTACTTTATAAAGTTTTATTTTCGGAAATCTTTTTTTTATGATATCTTCAATGTATGATTTTTCTACAACGGCTAACTTCTTACCGTCTAAATCTTTCATCGAGTTGAGAGTGTGATCTTTGTGTGTAGCAAAACCAATCAAAAAAGTAAGATGTATAAAATCAGTATAATCTACAAAATCTTTTCGTTCATTTGTGATAGCCATATGAGGAATAAAATCTAACGTTCCCTCTTTTAGCATCACTAACTGTTCTGCCCAAGATTTGTCGATATATTTGATATCTTTATGAAGATATTTTCCAATAAGATTTACTACATCTATGCTGTAACCTACTGGTTGGTTGTTTGTACGAAAGTTAAAAGGTTGAAAGTTTTCTAAACTCATCACACTAAGATAAGGCTTACTATCTAAGTATGCTTTTTCCTCTACAGTTAAAGAAACATCTAAAATTCGGCTCTCTTTTGTATCGTTTGCATTTAGAAAAGTGGATAAAATCAGCATAGTCAATAAAAATCTTTTAATCAAATATCTTCCTTATATAATTTTGTTTATTATACCATATAATATAACTAAAGATAACTATTTATCACTGTTATAAACTCTTTTTAGATATTTTGTTTTTCTAAATACTCACACATAGTTTTTTCATCTTTTGCTATAGCAAAATGACCTGCGCTATGTACAAATTTCATACTTTCATCATCAAGAAGAGCTTTTCCATGAAGTTCAAATGACCCTGGTCTTTTAGCTGGAACTCTTACCTTCCAGTTTTCATCCTCTTTATCTTCCCATACTACAGCTTTGATATGTGGTGTTTCTTTTGCATTTACATAAGTAGCCCAATGTGGTGTAAAAGTTGATAGTTCCAAAATACTTGGATTGTTATTGAACATGTAAGATTGTTGAATTATCTTTTCAGACTCATGTAAACCTTCAGCATATTGGGCCATAGAGCCGATAACTGTCATAGCAAAATCAACCGCTTTTTCAAACTGTATATCTTGCGTGCTACTATGTATTTTTGAGGAGTTAAAACATTTTATCAAATTTGAATATTCAAATGGTTTGGCTCTTTGTATCCCTACATCGTTGTCATCGACTAGTTTTATCAGTTTTGATATCTTAGGATACTTCTCTTCAATACCTAAATACTCCCAAATCAACCCTGCACTACTTTTGCCACCTTTGTTTTGATGATGATCAAAGTACTTTACGCCATCAAATTGTTTGCTAATATCGATAACCATATCATAAGGTGTAAAATCCTCTGTGTCATGCTCTATTCTATGGACTATGATTTCATCATCTGTAAAGAGTCGCAAAAGTGCTACGGCTGTCACTTCATC
>JBATTX010000374.1:0-6903 GCA_049670825.1 Arcobacteraceae bacterium
GGTTTTTCTAGTCCTATAGAGATTCGAATGAGACCCTCTGTAATTCCTAAATACTCTTTTTCATTATCTGAAAAATCTTGATAAATAGTACTAGCCATGTGTAATCCTAAAGTTCGACTATCACCAATATTTGCAGTTAAAGTTAAGAGTTTCGAAGTATCTAGAAACTTATAAGCTTTCTCTTGTGTTCCCATGTCAATGGTTAGCATAGAACCACATCCATCTTTGAATGATCGTTTATATAACTCATTATCAACATTATCTTCTAGTGATGGGTGATTTACATTTAACCCTTCACTTTTAAGAATTTGTGCAATAATTTCGCAAGATGTGTTGATTCTATTACTTCGTAACTCTAACGTTTCAAGTCCTAAAATTGTTTGATAACTACTATGAGCGTTTGCACTCATACCAAAATCTCTTAATGATCGTTTTTTAGCACAACCAATTAATGCTTTTCCTTGTAGTTTATTGATAAAAGGTTTTAAAAATTCATATCTTGCTGTATGAAATTTATCACTATTTTTCACCTCTTTAAATATAGCAGCTCCACCTAAACCAGATGAATTACCACTTACAATCTTTGTTGTTGAATACACAACAATATCTGCACCATGTTCAAAGGGCTTAACTACTAAAGGGGTGATTGTATTGTCTACAACAAAAGCTACATTGTGTTTTGTAGCAATTTTACCAAGAGCTTCTAAATCTGGAAGTCTTAAACTAGGATTTCCTACAGATTCACAAAAAATCACTTTTGTTTTAGTTGTAATACTATTTTCAATACTATCTAAATCATCAACACCTAAAAATTTTGTATTAATACCAAATCTTGGAAGTGTTTGAGACATTAAAGCATATGAGCCACCAAATAAACCACCAACAGCAACTATCTCATCCCCTGATGAACATAAACTCATAATAACCATTGTAATTGCACCCATTCCTGAGCTTGTTGTTACTGCACCTATTGCATTTTCCATTTTAGATAATTTTTCTTCAAGTTGTGCTGATGTAGGATTTCCCATTCTTGAATATAAAAATTGGCTTGAGTTTCCAGAAAAAATATCTTCTGCTTCTTGTGAATTTTCATAAAAAAATGTTGCAGATGAAACTATTGGTGTTGATATTGCGCGACTATATGCTTGCATTATAATTATTCCTTGAAAATTAGATAACATAAATAGCATATAGCTATTTATGTCTTTATATTGTTATACGTGATAATTTGGAGCTTCGTTTGTTATTGTTACATCATGCACATGAGACTCTTTAAGTCCAGCACTTGTAATCTCTACAAACTCTGCTGTTTTATGGAATGTTGGGATATCTTTACTTCCTAAATATCCCATTGAACTTCTTAAACCGCCGATAAATTGGTGAATAATTTCAGACATAAATCCTTTGTATGGAACCATACCTTCAATCCCTTCTGGTACTAGTTTATCAGCTGCTGTTCCCTCTTGAAAATATCTATCTGTACTTCCTTTTGTCATAGCACCAATTGATCCCATACCTCTGTATGATTTAAATTTTCTACCATGTGATAAAATAATTTCACCTGGAGATTCTTCAGTACCAGCTAAGGCTGATCCCATCATAACACATCCTGCACCAACAGCTAATGCTTTTGCTACATCACCTGAATATCTAATACCACCATCTGCTATAATAGGTACTCCATATTTAGCACCCATCGCTGCACACTCATCAATAGCTGAAATTTGTGGAACACCTACACCTGCAACAATTCTTGTTGTACAAATAGAACCTGGTCCAATACCAACTTTAACAGCATCTGCACCTGCTTTAATTAAATCTTCTGTTGCTTCTGCAGTTGCTACATTTCCAGCAATAATATCAACATCAAGTTCATCTTTGATAGCTTTTACTGTATCTAAAATACCTTTTGAATGTCCATGTGCTGAATCTAAAACTAAAACATCAACACCAGCTTCTACTAATGCTTTAGCTCTATCCATTTGTCCAACGCCAATCGCAGCACCTACAAGTAATCTACCGTGATTATCTTTAATTGCATTTGGATACTCAACAACTTTATTGATATCTTTAATTGTAATAAGACCTCTTAATGTACCATCATCATTTACAATTGGTAATTTTTCGATTTTATTTTTATGCATTACTTCAGCAGCTTCTTCTAAAGTCGTTCCAATTTTTCCTAATATTAATGGCATTTTTGTCATAACATTTCCAGATAATTGTGAAAAATCTTTGATAAATCTCATATCTCTGTTTGTTAAAATACCAAGAAGTATATTTTTGTCATCTACAACTGGAACACCAGAAATTTTATATTCACTCATAAGTCTTTCTGCTTCTTCTAGTGTTTGGTCAGGACGAACAGAAATAGGATCAATAATCATACCACTTGTACTTTTTTTTACTTTTTTTACTTGTAAAGCTTGTGTTTGAATATCCATATTTTTATGGATAATTCCAATCCCACCAAGTCTAGCCATAGCAATAGCAGCTTGATATTCAGTAACTGTATCCATTGCAGCACTTACAAAAGGGATATTGAGTGATATGTTTTTTGTAAGTTTTGTTTTTAAAGAAACTTCTTTTGGTAATACCTCTGATTTTGCTGGTACAAGTAATACATCTTCAAATGTTAATGCTCTTTTTCTAATTTTCATATTTTTATCCCCTTTTTTATTTTGTATAATTTACTGATTTTTCAAGGCTCATTGCCCCATTAAACAATGTTTGTTCATCAAACGCTTTTCCTATTAGTTGTAGCCCAATTGGCATTCCATCTTTATCTTTTGATACTGGTAATGATATTGCTGGTAACCCCGCAAGATTTACTGAGATAGTATAAATATCACTTAAATACATCTCTAAAGAAGTTTTAAAACTTCCAAATTTAGGTGCAGTTGTTGGAGAAACAGGAGAAAGGATCAGGTCTGCATCTTTAAAAATCTCTTCAAAGTCATCTTTTATAAGATGTCTTACTTTTTGAGCTTTTATATAGTAAGCATCATAATATCCTGAACTTAATACAAAAGAACCTAACATAATTCTTTTTTGTACCTCTTCTCCAAAACCTTCTGTTTTAGTTTTTAAATAAGTTTCAGATAAATTTTTACCTTCTACTCTATTTCCATATCTAATACCATCATATCTACTTAAGTTTGCACTAGCCTCTGCTGTTGCAACTACATAATACGCTGATACATGTTTTTTTGTATCCATCATATTTTTATGCACTATTGTATGCCCAGCTTCTTCTAAAGCTTTTACAGCAACTTCAAAACCTTTTTTTACTTCATCATCAGCATCTTCAATAAAGTTATCAATAACAGCAATTGTAAGTTTACAAGAGTCATCTAATGAAGGAGCCACAGGAGTATTATCTTGTTTTGAACTTGTAGAATCTTTTGGATCATATCCGCTTATAATATCATATAAAATAGCAGCATCTTCAACATTTTGAGTTATTGGTCCACACTGGTCCAGTGATGATGAATATGCAGCAATACCATATCTTGATACTCTTCCATAAGTTGGTTTCATCCCTACACATCCACAGTACGCAGCTGGCTGTCTAATACTTCCTCCAGTATCTGTTCCAAGAGCAGCTATAGCAATACCAGCAGCAACAGCAGCAGCACTACCACCTGAACTTCCTCCTGGTACTTTTGTATTATCTACTGGATTAAGTGTTTTACCGTAACAACTAGATTCTGTACTACTTCCCATAGCAAATTCATCCATATTTGTTGTTCCAAATGCACTTAAACCCGCTTTTTCTAAATTATCAATTACTGTAGCATTGTATGGTGCAATATATCCTTGTAGAATTTTACTGCTACAAGTCATAGGCTTACCTAGTATATTGATATTGTCTTTAATAGCAATTGGGATACCAGAGGTTGCACTTGTGACTTTATTTGAGGTTAACTGTTCAACATAAGCACCTAAGGGTTTTGTTTCTTCGATTTTCGTAGCTATTTCGTCTCGTAATAATGAAATTTGTTCATCATTTAAGCTTAATGCTTCTTTTAAAGTTATCAAACTTACTCCTAAATTAAATTGTAAAATATTAGTTATTATAGCTGATATTTACTAATAAGCTCTTTAATGCTAAAATCCAACTTATGATTAAATTATTTTTTTTATTTTTAACAACTTTGCTTTGTGCAAAAACCGATTTTAACAACTCTTTTATTACAAAATTTGAATATGGGAAAATGCTCTATGCCAATCCTAGAGGAATAAGCTGTGCCAAATGTCATGGAGATGATGCCAAAGGGAAAAAAATTGCATCTTTTACACACATTCGAAATAAAGTAAAATATAACTGTACCATCCGTTCAGAAGATATAACAAATATCTCTTACAAAAATTTTATTGCAACACTTGATCCAAGACTTGAAAAACCAAAAAAGAAATTTGCCAAAGATCAAATTTGTGAAAAACTAATTTATGGAAATAGTATGCCAAAATACTTTTTGACAAATGAAGAACTAAATTCTATATATTTTTATCTAACCAATAAAGAAAAATATAAATAATTTTCAATTTTTTAATATATATTTTAACTATATTTTATAGATAAACACCCATATTTAGGCACTTTTCACATTATTGAGATTAAGTTAGTTCATTGTATACTTTATAACAAAAAAAAGTTACAGGAAGATGACAAATGGAGATTTTAACAGTGAAAAAGTTGGAGAAAGAGGCAATGAAAAGCAGTGGTTTTGATTTTATTCGATTAGGATTAGCCTTATTTTTTATGGTGATAGTTTTAAGCTACAGTTTTTTAAGTACTGGAGGAATTCCAAATAACTTATTCTTAGCTATTGCAGCATTATTTGGAGCTTATATGGCTATGAATATTGGAGCTAATGATGTTGCAAACAATGTTGGGCCTGCTGTTGGTTCAAAAGCACTTACTATGGGTGGAGCTATTGTAATTGCAGCAATTTTTGAAGCAAGTGGTGCTTTAATTGCTGGTGGAGATGTTGTAAAAACTATCAAAAAAGGGATTATTGATATTTCTGCTTTTGGTGGAAATACTGATTCTTTTATTTGGGCAATGATGGCTGCACTATTAGCAGCTGCACTATGGCTAAATCTTGCAACTATGGCAAAAGCGCCAGTATCTACGACCCACTCTATTGTAGGTGGTGTGATGGGAGCTGGAATTGCAGCTGCTGGATTTGGTATTGTTGCATGGGGAACAATGGGTAAAATTGCAGCTTCATGGGTAATCTCTCCTGTTTTAGGTGGTCTTATTGCAGCTTTATTTTTATTTGCAATTAAAAAAACAATCGTATATAAAGAAGACAGGATAAAAGCCGCCACGATTTGGGTACCTGTGTTTGTTTCGATCATGTCATGGGCATTTGTAACCTACTTAACACTTAAAGGTCTTAAAAAGATTTGGCCAAGTATTGTTGATGTACTTAGTTTTCTTCCTCAAACAAAATCACCTTCTTTTGCCGTTGCATCTATCTTTGGTTTTATCGTTGCAATTATTGTATATCTTATTGTTAAAAAAACTGTTTTATCACGTTCTGCTAATTTAACAAATTCTCGAAGTAGTGTAAATGTTTTATTTACTGTTCCACTTATTTTTGCTGCTGCATTATTGAGTTTTGCACATGGTGCAAATGATGTTGCAAATGCAATTGGACCGCTAGCCGCAATTAATGATGCTGTTATGACAGGTGGTATATCTTCAAAAGCTGGTATTCCATTATGGGTTATGGCTGTAGGTGCACTTGGTATTGCCATTGGTTTAGCACTTTACGGTCCTAAGCTAATTAGAACAGTAGGTTCAGAGATAACAGAACTTGATCAGATGAGAGCATTTAGTGTTGCTATGGCTGCATCTATTACTGTTATTATAGCTTCTCAATTGGGTCTTCCTGTTTCTTCTACACATATTGCTGTAGGTGGTATTTTTGGAGTTGGTTTTCTAAGAGAGTATTTAGCTGAAACAGAAAAGAAAGATATGGTTGCAATGGGACAAGGTGTAATTGAAGATGAAAAAAGAGTTCTCAAAGCACTTACATCTGAACTCAAAAATTTAGAATCTAAAAAAGATAAGAAAAAAGATGATTATCAGAGAGTAGTTTCACTGTATCAAATGATCGATGCAGAAGAAGAAAAAATAAAAGATGCAAAAAGAGATCTTAAAAACGCACAAAAAGTTCAATATGTAAAAAGAGATGCTATCAAGAAAATCGTTGCCGCTTGGATTATCACTGTTCCTGCTGCTGCTACATTATCAGCTTTAATTTACTTTATGATTCGAGGAATTGTACTTTAACCTCTAAACGAAAAAGAGAGCTTTTTGTCTCTTTTTCTATAACTAATATTTTTAGTTTACTACTACAACCGCAATAGCAAAACCACCATCATGAGTTATACTCAAAGCAGATTTTTTAATATTAAATTTTTTACGAATATGTTTTTTATATTTTAAAAGGGGTTGCCCTGTTGAAGATTTTGAAATTTTTATATCAAAAAAACTACACTCTTTACCTATACCAGTCCCTATTGCTTTACTAGCTGCTTCTTTAGCAGCCCAAAATCCTGCAGCACTTGAGCTATTTTTTACCAGAGCTATCTCTTTAGTAGACAAAAACCTTTCTAATGCTTTTTCACCAAAGCGATTTGTCATCTTTTCAATTCGTTCAATTACACAAATGTCAATACCTATCATAAATTATGAATCCATTTTTCCTATTGCACATGATACAAAACTTTTCGCCTTTGCTCCAACATTTTCTAAAGTAGATAACTCATCAGTTGATAATGGATAACCTAACCCTCTTAATCGTTTTTTTAAGTCCTCTAGCTGATTTTCGTCAATATCTAAAGTGATCTTTCTTGGCATTACATCTAAGTCAACCTCTATCTCAC
>JBATTX010000375.1:0-1688 GCA_049670825.1 Arcobacteraceae bacterium
GATTTTGAAGAGTTTGAATCACTTCTACAAAAAAACCCAAATAGTTTTGTATCTGTAACACATATATCAAATGTATTTGGAACAATAAATGATATCAAAAAAATCTGTACCCTTGCACATAAATATGACTCTTATGTGATGATTGATGGTGCTCAAAGTTTAGCACATACAAAAATTGATGTTCAAGATATTGATTGTGATTTTTTCACAATTTCAGGACACAAAACTTTTGCACCAACTGGCGTGGGAGCTATTTATATCAAACAAGAACTACTAGATAAAGTTGCCCCATACCAAACAGGAGGAGCAACAATTAAATTTGTAACTTATGAGAAATCTGAACTCCTTCCTAGCCCATATAAATATGAAGCTGGTACTCAAAATATCGCTGGGGTGATTGGTTTTGCTAAAGCTTTACAGCTTATTGATACTATTGGTTATGAAAATATCGAAAAACAAGAGCACACACTCTATGAATATCTTCACAATGAGTTAGAAAAAATTGAAGAGGTTGAGCTTTATAATACGACAAAAGATTCTGTAGGAAGCAAAAGTTTTAACATCAAAGGGCTTTTACATGATGATGTGGGAATGCTTTTAGATAAACAAAAAATAGCCATCAGGGTTGGTCACCACTGTGCGATGCCTATTATGGAAAAACTTCATCTTAAAGGTACTATTAGAGCTTCATTGGCTTTTTATAATGAGATTGAAGATATTGATAAGTTTATAACAGCACTTAAAAAAGCTATTTCGATGTTAAAGGACTAAAAAATGGAAACGATACAACAAACAATACACACTATCAAAGATGATTTAGATTTTTTTGATGATGAGTTACAAAAATATGAATATATCATCGATTTAGGAAAAAAATTAGAACCCATAGAAGAGAGTCAAAAGTGTGAAGAAAACTTAGTACAAGGGTGTACTTCTCAAGTATGGCTAGTGCCACATATAGAAAATGATATTTTAGAATTAAGTGGTACAAGTGATGCCGTTATTGTAAAAGGATTAGTATATATTGTTTTACAAATATTTAATCACAGAACACTAAACGAGATAAATGAGTTTGACTTAAATATTTTAAACGAATTGGGACTTGGCGAGATCATCACTCCAAATAGACAAAGTGGTGTACAAGGTATGATAAAAAAAATAATAGAGGTAGCAAAAAATGGGAATATTTAACCATGAAGAGATAAAAGAAAAAATTGTTGAAACAAAACTAAAAAAGATATTTGATCCAGAAATTCCTGTAAATATCTATGATTTGGGACTTATTTACAAAGTAGATTTAACTGAAAAAGACAACTATCTTTTTGCAGATGTAGATATGACACTAACAAGTCCAGCATGCCCTGTTGCTGATGCACTTTTAGATCAAGTAAAAAATGCTATTGAAGCGATTGATGAAGTTGATGAGTGTACAGTAAATTTGGTATTTACACCAATTTGGGATAGAGATAAAATAAGTCCAGAGGGACAAGAAGAGATGATGCTCTCAGGAGTAATGTTATAAATAAAAAGGAGTTTTCCTTTTTATTTTAAAGTTCAGTAAAATTAAATCCTGCTTTTTTAAGCTCAGTTCGTATACTTTCTTGGTGTTCTTCACCTTTTGTTTCAAGTGCAATAGTCACATTTGCATCCCCAAAATCTAATGCTACTGAGTTTCGATCAAAATCGAT
>JBATTX010000376.1:0-2508 GCA_049670825.1 Arcobacteraceae bacterium
TACGTTCTTAGGGAAGGCGGCATCATATTTGATGCCTGTTCTTGCCTTTATTGTTGTATTCGAGGTTGTCGCTCGATATATATTTGACGCCCCAACTATTTGGGCATATGATTCGTCACTATTTCTATTTGGTTATATTGCTGCTTTAGGTGGAGCCTATGCACAGCAAAAACGAGCACATATTAATGTTGACATATTATATTCAACTGTTTCTCCTAAAGTGAAGAACATTTTTAATGTTATTTCATATGCTTTAGGTATCTATTTCTTGCTTATTATTTTCTATGTAAGTTTTGGTAAATTTGAAGAAGCGATTGAGTTTGATTTTCGTCGTCAAAGTGAATGGGCGCCTGCTATGTGGCACTTTTGGGTTATGTTATGTATTGCTAGTACATTATTTACTATGCAATTAGTAAGAGATATTATTCTTGAGTTATATCACTTATTTACAGATAAACAACTATTAGAGAAGGAGTCAGAATAATGGGTGTAGAGTTACTAACGGTTGTATTACTGTTTTGTATATTAATTTTTTTCGCTTTAGGTGCCCCTGTTGGATTAGCACTAGGTGGAATTGCAATGATGATTGGTTATTTCACATGGGGAGATGGAATTTTTAATGTAATTCCAACAACTGTTGAATCTACTTACTTTAGTTTTATTTTACTTGCTATTCCTCTGTATATTTATATGGGACAGCTTTTAACCCACTCTGGTATTGGTGATGCGATGTTTAATGCTAGCCAGATGTTTATCGGAAAAATTCGTGGGTCATTAGCGATTAGTGTTGTTTTTATCTGTTCTATGATTGGAGCTATGGTTGGTATTATTGGTGCAGGGATTATGAGTTCTGGAAGTATTGCTTTAAAGCCGATGCTTGATGCAGGATATGATAGAAAACTAGCACTTGGTACAATTATGGCTGGTGGTGCTTTAGGAATTTTAATTCCACCAAGTATCCCTATGATTATGTTTGCAGCTTCAACACAAAACTCTGTTGGTAGAATGTTTTTAGGAGCTATGGTTCCAGCTTTAATTACAATTGCTTTATTAATTACTTATATTGTAATTAGTACAAGATTAAAACCAGAAAAAGCGCCACTATTAAGTGAAAATTTAGAACTACCTGAATTAACAAAAAAAGAGAAAGTTAGAGTTGCTAGAGATGGTTTCTTTGCTATTGGTTTAATTTTTGTTGTATTAGGAAGTATTATTTCTGGTATTGCAACACCAACTGAGTCTGGGGCATTAGGTGTTGCTGGAGCAATTTTATTAGCTATTTTCTTCAAACGATTTAAACTTGATATGTTTAGAGCGGTTGGTTTACAAACAGCAGTGCTTGTAAGTGTTGCTATGTGGATTATTTTAGGAGCTTCTGTATTTAGTAATTTCCATTTATTGATGGGTATTCAAGGGATGATTGCAGATTTTACTCATGGATTGGATATGCCTCCGATTATGATTATTATTATGTTTCAGTTAATTATGTTGCTTTTAGGATTCATTATTGATGAATTTATTATTGTATTGATGTGTGCACCTTTATTTACTCCTATTGCTGTTGCTTTAGGATATGACCCAATTTGGTTTGGTGTGTTAATGATCATTAATATTTTAATTGCTGTGCAAACGCCACCGTATGGTTTTGCTCTGTTTTATTTAAAAGGGATTGCTCCTGCTGATGTTGGTATGGGTGAGATTTATAAATCGGTAACTCCTTTTATTATGGTAAATTTTGTAGTACTTGTTATTTGTATGATTTTCCCAGAGATTGTTCTTTGGTTACCAAATCAAGTAATGGGATAAAGGAAATTAAAAATGTTTAAAAATATATTAGTACCAATTCATTTGGATTATAAAGCGAATCATAAAAAATTATTTCTAGGAGCACAAGAGGTGCTTTTAGATGAAAAAGATAGTAAGATGACTTTACTGTATGTAAATGAAAATCGTGCGCATGGTTCTGTTTATAATCATTTAGATGGGAAAAAAGAAACTAATTCAGACAACGAAGCTTTAACAAAATTAAAAGAGATTGCTAAGAACTTTGAACTCCCAGAAGATAGAGTATCTTTTAGAATCAAAGAGGGAACTGTACACACAGAAATTCTTGAAGAAGCTAAAAAAATAGATGCGGATGCAATTGTTATGATGGCAACACGACCTGGTTTAGGAAGTTATTTTATTAGTAGTACTGCTGAAAGAGTTATTCGGCATGCTAAATGTTCTGTGTTTGTTATCAGAAGAGATCCTGGTGAATAATTTTTTACAAAACCACTATAAATACTAAAAAAGGAGCCAGAAGTAAAAACTTTTGGTTTCTTTTTTTTTACCCTTTTTTTACACCTTCAAACTCCCCTATTTTATTTCATTATTTTCTTAATTCTTATTCCTTTATATGGTGTCTTTTTAACATTAATTTGCTAAAATTCAGGAAGATTTTTAAAATCAAATTATGCAAAAAAACATACATAAAAGGATAAACATGAGTACAATTGAAGTTACATC
>JBATTX010000377.1:0-6820 GCA_049670825.1 Arcobacteraceae bacterium
CAACAATAGAGTTTTTACTTATATAGTATTCCCCTTTATCGTTTGCTAACTTACCTTTAAATTTTCTACTCAATCCAGCAGGGTCACCTACTCTCCACTCTTTAAGTTTATACGAGTTTTCAATTAAAGAGTTTAGCATCATTGCATTTGCCACTAATTCATCTTTGATAAATTTTGATTGAGACTCTTTATATCCATCATAGATATCTTGCAAATTCTCTTCAATTTTTGTTGAGATAATTAAAGCTATCTCTTTTACTCTTGGATTTTTTAAATCTTTTGTAAATAAAATGTATTCTAAAGCGTTGATTGTTTTGTGTGAATTTTTATATAAACTAATAGAAAGATCCTCTTTGCTTGAAATGATTAAATCTAATTGTTTAGTGATATCCTCGTTTCCTTGGTGAAATGTATCAATATATCGTGGAGTATCTAGATAACTATCATCTAAATCGCCTAAAATATAGATAGCCTCAACACTTTTCCAACTCTTTACAAAATCTGAAAAATCTTTTTTTACTTTTTCATTTTGATTGATTTGTATATCTTTTTTGATTGTTTGAATTGATTCAACAGCATTTTTGCTATTTTTTAAAATCACATTTTCATAAATAGAATTTAAACTCTCATTTGCAAACAATGCTGTCGCAAACAAAATACAACTAATAACTAATTTTTTCACTATTATTCTCCTTATTAAAATAATATATTCCCATTCCTGCTAAAACAAATACAACATTTTTTACTATATATTGTCCTACTATGGTAAAAGCATATGGTGCTTGAGTAAATGTAACTTCTGGTAGTAAAAACAAAGGGGTAAAAGTGCCAAACATGTGTATAAAAAACAACACAAATGTTGCTCTTAAACAATATCCAGTTATAAACCCAATACCTATGAGTAACTCCCAAATTGCAATCAATTTGATAGAGATAACAGGTTCTATTAAATGAAACGTCAACATTGATATTGTTGTTGTTGCTAACTCTTGGGCTGGACTTACACCATCAAATACCTTGAGTATTCCATACCAAAAAAAGATAACTCCAAGACTTATTTGAAGTAATCTCATTACTAATTTTAAATTCATATTATAATTCCTCTATATATTTTATGATTGATTCTCTTTGTTGTTTAGAAAGATTCATAAAATTTCTTTTGATTGATTCAGACTCTCCACCATGCCATAAAATAGCCTCTTCAATTGTTTTGGCTCTTCCATCATGTAAAAACTCTGGGTTTTTATTTGTTGCTTGTTTGAATTTACCAAGCCCCCATAATGGAGCTGTTTTCCACTCTCTTGCAGTTGCTTTAAACTCAACACGTCCATCACTTAAACCTTCACCCATATCATGAAGTAAAAAGTCAGTAAATGGTTTTATTTCGTATCCATTATTTCCTTCAAATGAAGGAATATGACACTTTACACAGCCTATTGATGAAAAAAGTTTCTCACCCTCTTTTTGTGTAATATCTGATTTTGGTATTTTTAAATTATTCAAATAAAAAGCGATCGCTTCTAATCTTTGAAAAGGCAGATCAAAAACTTTTTTCCCATGTACATTTTCCCCTTTTGGAGCTTTTAAACACTCTTCTTGTGATGAAGTACAATTTTCATTTGGAAAGAAATCATTTGTAAGACTCATATCATTTGATGCAGCCGCTGCAGTTTGATGTATCACGGAAGGAGCCGAACCTTTCCATGTATATCGTCCTACTCTAAAATCTTTGTGTTGAATACTATAAACAATATTAGCTTTTCCAGAGATACCATCTTTATCTTTATCTTCGATATCTTCATTTTGAAGAATTTGTTTATCTGTAATTTGCTCTATCAATCCTAACCCAACAAGCCCTGGTGCTATTCTGTTTGTAATAGTTACATTTTGATCTAATTTCCCATATTGTAAATCACTTAATTGATTTTCAACTCCCCTAAGTGGTTGTTTTAAATACACTATTTCTTTATCAGGATATGTTACTGTAATGTTTTTATATTGAATAATTTGTTTGGCTTCATAAGGAACGCCTTCAACGGCGTTGATACTTATTTGTGCACCATATTTTGGTTCTTGAACAAATCCATTAAATTTCAACATATTTTGATGTTCTACTGAACCATTTGAGGGAATAGAAAGTCGTGAGATGTAGCTTCTTGATATTGTATTGTTTTGAGTATATACCGATCCAGATGTATTATTTGGATGACAATGAATACAGGTATTTGCATTAAATAATGGACCTAAACCATCTCTTGCAGTTGTTGCACTTGGTGCTTCTACCCAAGGAATTGTAAAAAAACTTCTCCCTAACATAAAAAGATCTTGCTCTTTATCATTCAAACCTTCAACTTGTTTCATAAACACTTGTTTAGATTTTGTAATAGTGGTATATTTTTTATCGTATTCTTTTTGATTATTCTCTACAACAGCAAAAAGTCCAGTAGCAAAAACTACTGAACTTGTAAGAATAAAAAAGCTAAAACTATTAAAGTTTTGTTTCTTCTGCATCTGTCACATCTTCTACTGAAAGATTAATTCCATTTGCACTTGCAACTGAAACCATTTTATCACCAAGTTTTCTTAGCTCATTTTTCAGTTTAACAATTACTTTTGCTTGTGGATCATGTGGTCTAATTTGGTAATCAAAGTGTCTGCTTGTTTTTGCTACTTCATTGATACTCTCAATTTTTACTTCAATTTTAGCCATTAAAGATAAAATCTCTTTTTTAGATTCTGCATCTAAAGCATCAATTGGTGCCACACCATAATCTTTACCATTATATGTACCCATTAAAATATTTTTAAAACCTTGGTAGTTTTGAGCAATATCTCTATGTGTATTATCAGAGAAACAACTATGTTCATCCTCTTCACTTGGAGTTAATACTGCAACTGCAATTCTCTCATTTGCAAGTTCAGACTTGATAAATACACCCATCCCTGCAAAAATATCTTTTTTTGCATCATCTAAAGCGATATTTTTACTAGCATCTGCATTTTTACCTAAAAGTGCTGCTCTATAGTTTGTGTTATCATCTTTATCCCAAGCATCTGCAACAATAGTTAAATCATGAACGATTTTTTGTGCAGCTGCATTTAAATATGCTTTTCGTCTATCTTTGTTTGCATCTGTAGTATAATCTGTTAACGGTCTTTGCCCTGCAGTCATAGCACCTTTTGTTACTGAATCTTTTACAAAGTTACTATAATCTTGATCTTGTCCCCATAGTAAAAATTCAATAGAGTGGTATCCTGTAGCAACATTTGCATCACCACCATTTTCATTTAAATCTGTTAATGCATCTACTGTAATATTTGTTACATCTACACTAGTACTTTCATCACCGCTTGGTTTGAATACACCTTTTGTATCAATGATATTACCTTTTGTCGTTTCACCTTTTGCATTTGTAGTATAGTCAATCATATTTTCATCTAGTGGCCAAGCGTTAAGTTGCCCCTCTACTGCACCATATTTGTCTGCAACCCATCCATCTTCTGCATCAATAGGACCATTTGCAAGTCTAAAAATTTCTGTTTGACCATAAGATTCTCTTGATACTAACCAAGCAGCTTTTGCCTCTGATAATGTTTTTTCTGTTGGGTTCGCTGTAAATTTTTCGATAGCTACTTTTAAAGCTTTTGCATCATTTAATGCATCATTGTAATTTGTTGTAGCAATATTTGCATACGCAACTAATAATGAAGCCTCATTTGATTTTGGTGTAGCATTATTTGCACTACAACCGCTTAGTGCCATAATAGCTGCCAAGCTAAGACCTGTCATTAGTAATTTTGTTTGTTTTATCATATTTTTTCCTTTTATATTTTATAATAAGATTCAATTTATTTTTATAATATCTTGATTGGAAGATGTAACTGTTGACGCCGTACATCTTCCTTTTGATTATCTTTCTTTTGAAAGAACCACTTTACTTTAATTACCCTATATAACTAAACTACAAGCCTCCTTGTACTCTTAGTATTTCGATAAATACCATTTACTTTTGAACTTTTTTTCAATATTTTTTTGATGCTTTGCATTAATTTTGACATTTTAAATACTCCATTTTTAGATTTTTTATTTCTTCATATTACATGTTGCTGATGCATAACAATCATCACAGTTCGTAATATTCATAATTTTTACATACTCATCATAGATACAATTTACACTTTGTTTAGAACAAACAACAGGTAAGTTTCTCTTTTTTGCCTCAATTTTAAAATGTTTCATCGCATTATGATTTAAAAAAGATGTTAACATCACAACACAATTTGTATCAGATGGAATAACTTTTCTACAAGCACTAGCTTTTTTTCTTGCATCCCAATGCTTAATTTTTGTAACTCCTAGAGTTTTTAAAACATCACTAATCTTGTTTACATTATCGCCACCAATTATTAATACACTCATAATAATTTCCTATTGAAGTGCTTCTTTAGTAATACGAAGAACCTGATCTCTATTTATATTACCATGACGCATTTTTATTATTTTAATTATTGGTAACAATAACTCATCACATTTTTCATATCCAGACTGAATTATCAATCTATTAATTTTTAATCGTAGTTGTGAATCTGACATTTTAAACCTTTTTTATATTGATATTCATTATTAATATTAAAATAATATACAAATATTTCTTAACCAATGCTTAATACTGAGAATTATTATCATTATATTTCAATTAAACATCTTTTGTTATAATTCCACATCTAAAAAGAAAGCACAATATGACAAAAATACTTATTTCTATACTATTTATTATTAATACTTTGTATGCTCACCCACATACATTTATTGAGATTTATCCAAAGATTACTGTAAAAGACAAAATAATTACAAACATACAATTTAAGTGGCAATTAGATGAGATGACATCCTCTATGCTTATAATGGAATTTGATAGCAATGCAAATGGTAAAATAGAAGCAGAAGAGAATAGTTATGCATATGAAAACTATTTTTTAGTTTTGCAAGATTATAACTATTATACAGATATTAAAATAAACGATAAAGTACAATTTTTTCCTAAACCAAAAAATTTTAAAGCTACTATAGAAAACAATAAAATATGTTACTACTTTGATATAGATGTAAAGTATGATATTCATAAAACAATAATAGATTTTGGAGATACAGATTTTTTTGTAGCGATGATTCTTAAAAAAGAGTTTATAACTGTAACAAATGCCATAGTAAAAGTTTCTGATTTGGACAATGATTTTTATTTTGGCTATAGATTGGAGCTTAAATAGTGGAACTATATCATCAAATACTCAAACAAATTATTACATTACAATATCAACTTAATAGTTACATCTCTACAACAATTAGAGGACTTAATGACGAAAATAATATTACTAGTTCACTGATGATATTAGGCATTGCTTTTTTATATGGATTAGTTCATGCAGCAGGTCCTGGTCATGGGAAAGCATTAGTTGCATTTTATTTTGTATCTAATAAAGCTGATTACAAAAAAGCATTTAAGATGGGATATATGATCTCAATCATCCATGCTATCTCTGCAGTGATATTTACCTTTGGAATATTTTATATACTTAAAACAATGTTTCGAAAAAATTTTAATGAACTCTCTTCCATAGCAATGCAACTATCTGCAAGTATGATTATAATTGTTGGAGTATATCTATTATGGGAATCATATAAAAATAGAAAAGCACAAGAGCAAATAGATATTAATAATAAGAAAAGTGAATATGCAGTTGCATGGAGTGCGGGGATTGTACCTTGTCCAGGGGTGATGACGATTGTATTATTTTGTATTGTACTTAAACAATATACACTTGGAATTTTAGCTGCAGTTACCATGAGTATTGGAATGGGCTTTACAATTTCACTTGCAGGTATACTCTCTATATTGTTTCACAAAAAAACAAATAACTACTTAGATAAAAAAGGTTATATATTAGAGATGGTTGGTGGGGTATTGATTATCATATTAGGTATTTTCTTATTGATCATTAAAGTCATTAAATGAAATTATCCCTTTTTAATTACAGAAATAAGAAACATATGAAGAATTATTTAAAAGCTATAAAGTAAATATTATTACAAGTGCAATAAAAGAGGTAGTCTATTTAAAATTGTATATATGTATAAACTCAACAATTATCTAAGAATTTACAAAAAGTATAAGTGTTGAGATATAAGTTTAAAACTTATATCTTAATGAAATAAATGACTCCCTTGTTTTAATCGAGTCAAAATGAAAAGCATCATTTTGTATACCTGAAGAAGTAGAAGTTGTATAATTTGGAGAAGCTTTTGCATCCCCATAATCTGCAATAGAATAAGATAAATCTAAAACAACTTCTTTTGTAATATCATATGTAAGACCTAGTATATATTTATGTGCAAAATTATATGTTGTTTCCTTACCTACTTCATAAAATACAGAAGAATTATTTAAAACATTTTTCATTCCATCTATTTTATTTTGTGCTAAACCTAAACCTAAGCCAAGATATGGTTTTACTAACCAATTATTATTAGTAACTTCAGCTATATCTACTAATGCACTTATCATTATACTATTAGTTTGAACACTAGACATATACGTTCCTGTTGTATTTGGTGTACCATTCCTAGAATATGCCATATTATTAGATTCTGATTTCATATTCTTTTGAAGTGCTAACTCTAAATTTAAATATTTAGTTATTTCAGAACCAAGACTTACAGAAAAAGCATCTGCAGATTCAAAGTTACTATTCATTGTATCTTTATCTCCTGTATCTAAAGTTACAGATGCCGATGATTGTTTTGTATCAATACTTCCTATAC
>JBATTX010000378.1:0-1877 GCA_049670825.1 Arcobacteraceae bacterium
ATATACAAATCTTTACATTAATAATTATTATATATACAATTTACATCTCTATGAAATAGAATTAATCAAAAAAATGATAAACTACAGAAAAAGTTCTAATAGGGTTCTATATATACTTCAATAGTTAACAACATTGGCAAGAATCTGGCACACCCCTAATTATGGAAATGCTTCTAATGACTTTAAACAAAGGGATTACTTCGTATGGATAATATTTACTCACTTAATATTGAAAGAGCAGTTCTAAGCTCAGTGCTTTTTGATCATGAGATTATTGAGGATATATTAGGAGTACTTAAACCTAGTGATTTTTATCTTCCTGCACATCAAAAAGTATTTGCAGTTATGGAAGCTTTAAATCACGATGATATGCCTATTGATGAAGACTTTATAAGAAAAAGACTTGATAGTAAAGAGGTAAGTGATAGTATCCTTATTGAGATACTCTCTGCAAATCCTATTTCAAATACCATGGCGTATGTTCGTGAGATAAAAAATGGTGCAGTAAAAAGAGAGTTGGCTACGCTTGCTACGAGTATAAAAAAACTCACACTTGAAGATAATATAACAGCCTTAGAAGCTGTAGATAAAGTGCAAAATGATCTTTATGCTATTACTATGGATAGTGCAAGTAGTGAACTGAAAGATATGGAATCTATCATCGCTAGTACACGCGAACATATTAGAGCGATGCAAGAGAGAGGTGTGAGTTATCTTACTGGACAAACGACAGGATTTTATGCTTTAGATAAAAAAACAACTGGTTTTAACCCTGGTGATTTAGTTATTATTGCTGCTCGACCTGCTATGGGTAAAACATCTATTGTACTAAACACAACTTTACAAAACTTAGAAAAAGGGGATGGTGTAATCTTTTTCTCTTTAGAGATGCCAGAAACTCAGCTGATGACAAGACTTGTAAGTGCAAAAACTGGAGTACCATTACAAAACCTAAGAAAAGGTGAACTTGATCCCTCTCAAGCAAAACTTGTTGAGGATGCCTTTGTAGATTTAGCAGATAAAAAACTTTTTGTTGATGATGGTGGAAATGTTAATATTAATCAGCTTCGAGCACGATCAAGAAAAATAGCTCAAAATGAGAAAAATAATATTAAAATTATCATTGTGGATTACTTACAGCTTATGAGTGGTACAGGTGGAACTGATAGACGGTTAACAGTTGATGAGATCTCTAGGGGTTTAAAACTTCTTGCAAGGGAGATGGGTGTGCCTATTATTGCACTATCTCAGTTAAACAGGGGATTAGAAAGCCGTCCAGATAAAAGACCAATGTTAAGTGATATTAGGGAGTCTGGAGCTATAGAGCAAGATGCCGATATTATTATGTTCGTATATAGAGATGATATCTATAAAGAAAGAGATGAGCAAAGAAAAGAGAAAGAGTCTATGGATAGAGGAGATAATCCTCCATATAAAAGTGCCTTTATAGACAAACCAGTAGAGGAAGCTGAGATTATTATTGGAAAACAAAGAAATGGCTCAACCGGAACTGTAAAATTAGAGTTTCATAAAGAGCTTACTAAATTTATGGATAAAGAAGATCCATATAGTAAACCACCAGAAATCACAGCATTTGAATCAATGGATAGTGAGAGTATGGTAATAGACCCACCAGATGGTATGACTCCTCCACCTATGGATAATGATATGCCACCACAAATTCCTACAGATATGCCAGATATGGATATCAATGTAGATATACCAGATATTTTTTAAGGACACACATACACTATGGCAAAATATATACTTTTTGATACAGAAACAACAGGTGCCTCAGCTGAGGATAGAATCATTCAAGTTGGTGGAATGATAATAAATAGTAAAACAGATATCAAAGTATATGATGAGTTATGTAG
>JBATTX010000379.1:0-2631 GCA_049670825.1 Arcobacteraceae bacterium
CTTTAAAAGGTTGGGCGAAAGCTCAACCTTTTTTTATTATGTCTAAAAAATTTATTTTTTAGTATTGAGATACGTATGTATATCTACTATATTTTGCTTTGATATTAAATCAGCATATGGTTTCATCAATATTGCCATCCCATTATTTTGTGTGCCATTTGCTATATCTCTAATAGAAAGTTCTAATTGTTCTAAAGATAAACTTTTTAAAGGTCGTGCCTTGTTGTAGGCTTTTATAGTTCCATCACCATGACATCTTTTACATGTAGTTTCGTAGAGTTTTTTACCATGTTCATATGAGCTTACTGTTTGTTTTTTCTTTTCTTCAACTTTTTGTTTTGCTTGTATTTTTTCTAATCTTGCTGTAAGTTGTGCATCAGTTAAAACTACACCGGCAGATGTAGCCATTGGCATTGTATTTTGTGTATTTTTACTAAATATATAGATATAGTTAAAACCATTTTTTCCATCTTGAAGTTTCATACTATCAATTTGGTAACCATCTTTTTGCATATCTGCTACAGATAATTTTCCTGCACATTTTCCACCATCTAAAGATATACTTTCGATTGTACTTGGATCGATATGATCTTTTTTATAACACATTGTTGTAGCAGCACTTAGTAAAGATGCCGTACACATTACATATAAACTCTTTTTTAACATTTTTATTCCTTTTTTAATTTGTTAGATTTTACCATAATAATAGTAACAATTCAGTGTTAGATGATTTGCATTATTAATGTTTTTATATTTTTTTTCTCTTGCATCTCAAGAAGCTTTAATCCTTCTATCTCTAAACACATAAGTTGCTTGAAATTTTGAATATTGTTCTTTGCAATCTCTTTGACAACCAACCCTCGATAGTGTTTTGCCCAATGACTTACTACTTTTCCATCTTTTAAAAATTTATAAGTGATCACCGAAGTTGTTGGTTTATAAAACTTATCATAGTAACCAGCTCGTAAATCTACAACTTCATCACCTAAATATTCATCTAAAAAAACTTTTGTATTTTCTTTGGACTCTTTTATCACATCAATTGATTCTAAAATAGCTCCTTGTTTAAATTTATAATCAGGAATCAAATCTGAAGCTTTTAATGGTCCAAATAAATTTGAGAACAGTATAATATGCTCATCACAGTATTTTTGAATCGAACTATCTAAATTTTGATAATCTAAAGCATCAAATGCAACTCCTGTATATCTCAGAATTGCTTTCATTGTTGGTTTATCTAAAATACTGTGTTGATACTTTTCACACTCTTTCAAATTTTTAAGACCAAACCATTTTGATAACTCATCTAGAGTGCTATTTTTTATAAATTCATCATAGTATTGAACTATTTTATCTCTTGTTGAAAAAAATTGATTGAACTCAAAATTTTTCATCCTATAAGGGGGATTTTCTCCCCCTTCTTGTTTTGTTTCTGCGGGTGCTAATAATATTTTCATAGAGCTATTTTAGCTAAAATTGACTAAAATAGAAAAAATCATTATTAGGAGTGAATATTGAGTGAGTATTATTATCCTGTGATGGCATTTCATGTTATTGCAGTACTTTCTTGGATGTCTATGTTATTTTATCTACCAAGACTTTTTGTTTATCATGCGGAAAATAAAGATAAAAAAGAGTTCGTAGAGGTTGTCAAAGTTCAAGAGTTTAAACTTTACAAATATATAGGAGCTCCTGCGATGTGGGCTACTGTATTTAGTGGTGGATTTATGATTTATTCTAATATGGAACTTATGATTCAACCATGGATGCATGCAAAACTACTACTAGTGGTATTACTCATTTTATATTCTATTAGTCTTGATAGAATTAGACGAAAACTTGACTGTGAAAAATGTCAAAAATCTGGTAAATTTTTTAGAGCATACAATGAGATTCCAACTATTCTAGCAATACTAATAGTTACTTATGTGATCACTAAAAGTATTCCCGTTGGATTTTCTATAGGGATTACATTGTTTTTTGTTTTTATTATGTTTATGATACTAAAAGCAAAACCAAAAAATACTGATAATGAAAAAATAATAAATAAGGAAGAGATATGAAAATAGTTTTTTTAGACCGTAAAACACTTGGTGATGATATTAATTTAGATCAATTTAATAGTTTAGGTGAAGTTGTATTTTATGATTTTACAAAACCATCAGAGGTGCTAAGTAGAATACACGATGCTGATGTTGTTATTACCAATAAAGCAATTGTAGATCAAAATACAATGGAAAATTCTTCTTTAAAACTTATTTGTGTTACTGCAACTGGTACGAATAATATAGATATGCAATATGCGAAAGAAAGAGGTATTCCAGTAAAAAATGTAGCAGGATACTCAACAGCAAGCGTAGCACAGCTTGCAACTTCATACATACTACAATTTGTACAAAAAATTAACTTTTATGATAATTATGTGAAATCAGGAGGTTGGGAAGAAAGCGAGATATTTACAAATAATGATCAACCTTTTTATGAACTAAATGGAAAAACAGTTGGAATTATTGGACTTGGAAATATCGGTAAAGAGGTAGCAAAAATCATGACAGCTTTTGGATGTCAAGTACAATACTACTCAACTAGTGGAAAAAATAACGAAACTTTATACGATAATGTATCGTTAGA
>JBATTX010000380.1:0-38296 GCA_049670825.1 Arcobacteraceae bacterium
CGAACTGTAACATTAAATTCATCTGCAAGTTCTTGTGATGTAGGTAACTCATAATTTGATATCTTTGAAAGAATTTTTATATGTCTATACGTTGCTGTATCATAATGTTTAATCTTTTTTTTATCGGTAGCTTTAAATGCTATAATCTTTTCCATTATTAATTCTATCCTTTTAAAATTAAGTTTAGTTTATAGTATTCAAAAATTAAGAGTTAATTTAGAATTTACTATTTTAATATAAGTGGAATGACTATACATAATCAGTAACAAACCACGATGTAATTTCTATAGAAGAAAAGATTATTTCGTTAAAATAACTCAATTATGATTTTTGTTCTTGAAAATACTCCACCATATTCGAATAAGCTTCATTGTATTTTTTATATTTTTCAGGATCTTTATATGTAGAATATTTGTTTATCAATGTCATGTTTATGACACTTCTTATAAAAAGATAAGTACTTCGTGATAATTCTTTGGTTTCCTCAAACTTATAATGTATATAATTTTCTAAATCTATTTCAATACCATTGTACTTTGATATATTATAGTCAAAATCTATTTCAGTAGTTTCAAATACTCTATAATCTTCTACTAATTCATCATATGGATACTCGTTTGTTAACTCATCATGTTGAATACATTTTTGAATTAACTCTTCTTTAAAAACCATATCAACTGTATTTTCTAATTCACATTTACTCTTTGCCATAATTATATCCTTAGTTAAAATCCCATTGAGCATTAAAATGATATGTATTTTCATCTATCATTGAATTGACAGTAAAATTATAATTTTTAGTGATTTTATATTTTTTACAATCAGATTCTATATATTCTTTTGCTTTTTTTACAAAATCTATATACGCATCTGAATAGGTTCTAAATTGCATTTTTTTGTTTTTATCATAATAAACTTTTGATAAAGAAAATGCAACACTATCACTACCTCTAACATCATTTATTGAAGGTGCAGGAGAACTGATAATTTTACAATTTTCTTGACCATATACGTTAACACTAATTAGTATTAATAGACATACTAAAACTATTTTATTTTTCATATTTATTCCTCTTGTTTTTTAAAAGTATACGTTATGTTAACGAATATGTTGTTTCGCTAATAGATTAAGGCATCAATTCTACCTTTTTTATATGTATCACTCATTTAATCATTTTCTATGCTGATATCAAGTAGTTTTTTGAATTCAATCACTACGATCTTCTAAAATTTTGATTGATTTTACCATGATTGAATAATGCAGCAACATATTTGGTGAATAGATTTATTTAACATAAAATTTCTACAAAGAGAATACAGATATCATTTTAATTTCTTTTATAAAACTATGTAATATTTCTATATTTTATAAAATTCTAATTAATAGGTAGCAATAGGGTAGAAATCAAAAAATAAATTTAACTTAAATATAAAAACAAACATAATATTTAAGGTATGTGTTTAGATTAAAAAAGATATTAACTAATGAAATTTCACATTCCATACTATATCCTTTTGTTATTTTAAATTATGTTACAATAATATCTCTTATTTATCAATCTAAAATAAAAGATAACATATAATGATAATTAGAGATTTTCAAAAGAAAGGTTTTTATGAGTTTTATTGCACATACACAAAAAGAATTAGAAGATTTAGATTTAAAAGAGGATACACTATATACTATCAAATATATCAATAAAGACTATTTTAACGGTGAAGATAATGTTGAGATTACAAAAGCAAAAGTGATTTTAAATGACAATCAATATATTTTTGTAGCAACTGATCCATATGGTATGGATAAATTTATAAGTAATGCAAGAGTTATTTTATGATAACTTTTCCAACTCAACTTGAACAAACATTTACAAATTTAAAGCAACTCAATCCAAAAGATTATGGGATAAGAAAAAAGCTTGATATATTTACAGCACAAAATAATGCAGATGAAGAGACACTTATTTTACATATCGTACAAAAAAGTAGATTCTTACAAAAAGATGTTGATAAGATTGAAGAGATTGTGACACTTCTAAATATAGAACCTCACAGCAAAAGCATACTTATAGAGTCCCCATTGTGCTCAAAAGCAAAAGCAAAGTTAGAAAACAATAATTGGAGTGTTACAAATTAAAAAATCAACACCCAAAGAGCAATATACAATGGAAAATAAGTGTGAGTTGATACTAGAAAGAGAAGCAACGCTCAAAGAGAAATTATATTTTCAAAATATCTCTGGATGGTTTTTTGTTTCATTTTTTCTCCTCTCATTTATCTGTTTTCTTATTTTATTAGATTTCTATTCAGCTTCCTTCTCACTTGCTTTATTAAGCCTTGCTACGATTGTTTTATATTTTAAACTCAATAAAGATGTTAATAATGTTGGTAAAGAGAGTAAAAAAGTTAAAAAATTTAAAGGGCAAGTAGCCTACTTCTATCAAGCAAGAACACAACATGACTTAGCAGGACCTATGTTTAAATTTCTCATTGTTGAAAATGAAAAATATGATATCTCCGACATATTTGTATTGCCTAAAGAAAAAACAGATATGATAGTAGAAATATATGATAATAAAGAGATTATAACTCTGAATGAACAAAAACCACTAGAATCTTTAGATTTAAAAGTATTAAAAAACTCTAAATATTATCATAAACCAATTGCTATCACATTTTTTATAACTGCTATACTCTCTTTTACACTCTTCTATGATAATACCTACACAACGGTATCTTTGAAAAATCTTATTTTAGATAAAAAAGAGATAGAGTACATCAACGCTAACTCGCTTCGTACGAATCCACCACAAAATGGGCAAAGACTTGATATCTCAGGATATAGACTTTGTGAAGTTGGTGGATGTCAAAAATTCTTATTGTTAGATAAACATTTCGAATATAAATTTAATGATGATCTAAAAACGCTATTTGATTTTGATAAGCAAAACAATTTTTTCACTCGATTCAATAACAATGATTACAATACAAGATATAATAAATACCTCTACTTAACACGATACAAAGTAAAATTTGAAAACATAAACGAGTATCTGCAAATACTAGAAAAGCTCAAAAAATACAAATTTGATTCTGCACAATTAAATTTTCGTAATGAATATATTGAAAATAAAATAGATGAACATATCAGTTTTATAAAAAACTTATGTTCAGCACAAAAAATACACTGTACTCAAAATAACTTTGTAGATGTAATATATACAAAAAATTCACATAAATATCTTATTGAAAATAGGGAGATCATCTTTCGATATATCTTAGATAATGAAAGAGAAAAAATTATTGCCCAAATAAACAACTATTTTGAAGTATCTACCAGTGTTGTAAAGGTTAACTATTTACCTAATTCTACATACGAAAAAAATACAAACCTTTATACACAAAGCTATGATGAACTAATAGAACAATACAATAATTACATCACACGAGCATATAGTCTAAAAGTTTTAGTATATGACTATCAAACACAAACTCTCAATGGAAATAAAAATTATTATATAAAAGTTATTGAGAATTTAACAGATGAGCAGATACGAGACTATCAACTTTTATTTTTATATTTACTTATTTTAGTACTGCTAAGTTCTACTCATTTTTATCTCTATTTAAGAGCAAAAAAAAATATTTAGATATATAATATTAACTAGAAAATATATCCTATGAATTAACATCAAAATATGATATGATAGTGTATAAAAGATAAAAGGAGTTTAGATGAAAAAGATGATTATTGCAGGAGCTAGTGGATTTGTTGGCTCTACACTTACACACACATTTACGCAACTAGGGTATTTAGTAATACCTACATCAAGAGAAGATTTAAAAGATATCTCAAAATTAACTTCTAAAATTGATGGAGCAGATGTAGTTATCAATTTAGCTGGTGCTAACATCATTAACAGATGGAGCCAAAGTTACAAAAAACTTCTTTATAACAGTAGAATAGATACTACAAAAGCTTTAGTAGAAGCATTTACTTTAGCTAAAATCAAACCAAAAACATTTATCTCAACAAGTGCAGTGGGTATATATAAAAATGATGCGATATACGATGAAACAACTACAAACTATGCAGATGATTTTTTAGGAAAACTTTGTCAAGATTGGGAAAAAGAAGCTTTAAAAGCGCAAGCCTTAGATATACGTGTATCAATATTTAGATTTGGTATAGTCATGGGTAATGGTGGAGCACTAGCTAAAATGCTTACACCTTTTAAATTCGGTGTTGGTGGAACTATTGGTGATGGTTCTCAATCATTTTCATTCATACATATAGATGATTTGATGAACGCATATAAATTTGTTATAGACAATGATACATTAAGTGGAAAATTCAACCTTACTGCACCAAAACCAACAACAAACTATGGGCTTACAAAAGCATTGGGGGCTACATTACACAGACCCACAATCTTCCCTATTCCTCAATTTGTACTAAACTTGATTTTAAGTGAGGGTGCAAAAGTTTTAACAGATGGTCAAAAAGCTGTACCAAACCATCTACTTGAAAGTGGGTTTAGTTTTGAATATGAAACTATAGAAGATACGATAGAAGATTTAGTGTAACTCTTCTATGGAGTATCTTTTATCATTCCAGCCTCTTGCAAAAAGGGGCTAAATACAAAATCAATCTTTTTGATTCTATCATATGATGCGTAACTTAAGTACAATATATCTTTTGCACGAGTAACAGCTACATAAAAAAGCCGCCGCTCTTCATCTAAGCTTCCCCCTTTACTCATAAGTGTTCTATTTGGAAATCGTCCATCCATAAGATCAACGACATAAACCTCTTTGAACTCCAAACCTTTACTTGCATGAACAGATAGAAGATTTACTCCACCACCTTCACTCATCTCTCCACCACCTAAAATCATCGCATTGATGAAGTTATTGAGATTTGTGTGTCTGTGTGAAAGTTGCTTAAGCGTTTCAACTCTTCTATGAGCTTTTAGTTTTGCACTACTTTTGATACTCTCATTTATAGTGCCATCTTTTTGTTTGGCTCTATTTGTACATAATGTTTCTATAATAGTTTCAAAAAATCTATGCTTTTGAATATGTACAATCATATTTTTAGGGTTTTGTATACGTTTTAACTCTTTAATCAATGTATAAAAGTCATATAAAAATATACCCCCTTCAAGGGTGAGTTTTGGATGTTTTAAGATATTATTATTTAAAAATCGTACATCCCAACCCAAATCTTTGAACTTTCCAACACTACCCATCTCAATAAAATCATCAAAAAGTCCAAGCTGAACATTATTTACTTTTCTACTTTGATATGGTTTGATGATTGAATTATCGGGATTGAGAAGTCCATGAAAAATATTTCCGTGCCCTACTCTTAAAAGTGCTTCAAATATATCTTTTGCAATTGCTTTCCCAATATTTTTTCCATATTCAATAAGATGAATAAATGCCATCATGTCATTACTATTAACCATCAAAACAATAAGATCTAGTATTACTTTGATCTCACGAGAGTCAAAAAAACTATGTCCACCTTTTCTTTTACACTCAATACCTGCATCTCTTAAATTTGCTTCAATACCATCCGCACTTGAGTTATTTCTGTAAATAATAGCAATTTCTTCTTTTTTTGTTTTTGTTTGCGTAATTTTTTTAGAGATAAATTCATACTGCATATAAAGCTCATCAAACTTTAAAAGCTGAGGAACGTGATCCCTTTCTGGTCGTACAACTTTGAGTGATTTTTCATAGATACGGGGGTTATTTTGAATCACTTTATTTGCAAGATTTAAAATAGGTGCAGTGGAACGATAGTTTTTATCCAATGTAAATATTTTTGCTCCATCATATCGTTTATCAAAAGATGAAATAATATTAATATCACTTCCATTAAAAGCATAAATACTTTGATCATAATCCCCAACACAAAATAAACTCTGAGGTCTAAACCCATCAAGTATCTTCCCTTGAAGAGGATTTGTGTCTTGATATTCATCAACTAAAATTTCTACAAAATCATATGTTTTTGAATTTTGCAATTCAATCATATTTGTTAAAAGATCATCAAAATTCACATAACCATATTTTTTCTTGAGTGTATTAAACTCATCTACTACATCTTGATAAATAAGTGTATATTGTTTTTGATCTTCGTTTCGTTTTCCCATCCATGTTTCAAAATCTTCGTCATAACTACTATTTAAATATAAACTATACATATCATACAAATATCCGCCATCGTATGGTTTTACATCTGTTTGATTTACAAAAACTCTTTTTTCATATATTGATTTAAAAAGAGTTTTGAGTTCGTTTGGTTGTTTTAATGTAATCGGTAATTCTTCTTTTTTTAACAGCTTGTAACTTACACTATGAAAAGTACCAGAAACTATTGATTTAGCAGTAGTTTCATCGAAAAACTTTGCTACACGCATAATCATCTCTGCGGCTGCTTTATTTGTAAAAGTTAAAAGCAAAATTTGTTCGGGTTTTACTCCACTATGTAAAAGATGACCAATTCTTCCTACAATTGTAGATGTTTTTCCTGTACCTGCACTCGCGATTGTTAAGTTGTGACCTAAAAGGGCTGTAGCGGAGGCGTGTTGTTCATCGTTTAAATTTGATAAGGGCATAGTTGTGCAAAATCCTTGGAGTAGTAATAATGGAATCATACTCAAAAAGTCGTTAATATCTAGTAAGAATATTTTGGAGTTATTCAATTAGTTTATCATGTTAATTATATATTAACTTATTTAATTAATATCAATAAATAATTCTTATAACTACTAATCTACACATAAGCTACACACGAATATAATAATATAATGAATAACAAAATCAAGGATAAAATATGAGTAAAAAAATTAAATTAGCAGGTATGCTTTTAGGGGCTGTGATCTCAACAACTACAGCTGTTGCAAGTTCTAATGATAGTGGAAAATGTGGTGCTGGAAAATGTGGTTCAAATATGAATGAATCTAAAAAAGAGATGAAATCTAGTAAATGTGGTACTGGAACATGCGGTTCAGAGATGAAAAACTCTAAAAAAGATATGAAATCAAACAAATGTGGTACTGGAAAATGTGGTTCAAATATGAAAGAACAAAAAGAGATGAAAAAAGAGATGAAATCTAGTAAATGTGGTACTGGAAAATGTGGATCTAACTAAGCTATGAAAAAGCTCAAAGGTTGTGGTTTAGGTTTACGGTCTGAATTCTTAGATGATATTCACTTTGACAAAAAAAGCTTCTCACCATCTTGGTGGGAAGTAACTCCTGAAAATTGGATCACTATGCCTATATGGTATAGAGATAAGTTTGAAGAGATTACTCAACACACTCCACTTGTAGCTCATGGTGTTTCTTTATCCTTAGGTTCAAATAAAAAACCAAAGAAAAAACATCTCCAAGAGTTGAAAAATTTTTTAGATACTTATAAAATAAATTATTACTCTGAACATATAAGTTACTCATCTTATGATAATATTCAAGCACACGAGTTACTTCCAGTGCCTTTAACAAAAAAAATGATAAATCTTATGAGTGATAATATTAAATATGTAGAAGATTTTTTAGGAAGAAATATCTCTATTGAAAATGCAACTTTTTACCATAGTGAGCCTTCAAGTATGAGTGAAAGTGATTTTATCAATGAACTTTTACACACAAGCGGAGCAAAGCTTCTTTTAGATGTAAATAATGTTTATGTAAATAGTATCAATCATAACTACAATGCAAAAAAATTTATTAAATCACTAGATTTAGATAAGGTTTCTTATATTCATGTTGCTGGACACTATTTTGATGAACAAGTAGAAATGATTATCGACTCTCATGGAACACAAGTCAACTATGATACCTGGGAGCTTTTACGGTATACTTTAGATAAAATAGATGTATCCCCTATGATAGAAAGAGATAATAATATCCCTACTTTAAAAGTGATGGAAAAAGAGTACAACACTATGAAAAAAATTTATGATAAAAGAGCATTTCATGGATGAAAGAAAAATACAAAAAAGTTTTATTGATCAAATTAAAGGGAAAAAAAAGGTCCAAAAAAAATCGATTGGGGTCTATAAATATTTAGTGCACCATAGTTTTTTTGAAGTACTTACAAATGCCTATCCACATTTTTACAAAATTATTCAAGATAAAAAACTTTCAAAAGAGTTTGATAAATCTATATATAAATTTATGCAAACAAATGCATTCACACCTTATATGTGGCAGATGCCAAATGAATATCGAAAATTTATTAAAAAATCGAACTTCTTCAAAAATATTAAATATGCTAACGATCTTTTACATTTTGAATACTCTGAACTTTTTATTTTTATGCAACCAAAAACAAAAATCAAAAAACACCCTTTTTCACTCTCTAAAGAGTATAAGCTTTCAAAAAACATTGTACTACATAAATATTACTATGATGTTGTCAATAAGGATTTCAACGAGAAACAAAAAATATATATCATAGGATACTTTGATTTTCATAGAGACGAAGTTGTCTACAGACTTTTGGATCGAGTACTTTATTTATTTTTAACATCAATAGATAGTTCAAAAAATCTAAAGAAAAATCTCCGATTATTTTTTAGAAAACACAATATAGCTTACAAAGAATACGCTGTACAATTTGAAGCTGTTCTTGAAGAACTTTTTTCAAAAAAAGTAATAATTTGAAAATACTACTTTTAGAAGATGATATTATTCTCAATGAACTTGTTGAAGAATTTTTATCCTCACTTGGACATACTGTAACATGCGAATATGATGGTGAAGAAGCTTTAGATACTATATTTGAAAACTCTTTTGATATACTACTTTTAGACGTGGGAACACCATCAATGAGTGGATTTGAACTTCTTTCGGAATTAAGAGCACACCAAAACAACACACCTACTATATTTATTACTTCGTTAAATGATATAAAATCACTCGAAACTGCTTTTAATATTGGTTGTGATGATTATATAAAAAAACCGTTTGACTTAAAAGAGTTAGAGATACGTATCAATCATTTAAAAAACATCCACCAAATAGAAAGAGAAGATATAATTACTATCAATGCACAATATCAATATGATTTTACAAATTTCACAATCATTGAAAATGATAAAAAAACTATTTTGTCTCAAAAAGAATCTAAGATATTGGAATATTTTATTAAAAACAAAAATCGAACTATCTCATTTGAAGAACTTACCTCCAACATCTGGCAGTATGATACTATTCCAAGTAATGCAACGGTAAGAACGTATATCAAAAACTTACGAAAAGCACTCGATGAAAATATTATTATCACAATAAAAGGATTAGGATATAAATTTGAGAGTTGAAGAAAAATCAATATTAATTCGTTTTGTTAGTTTTTATCATATTTCAACTTTTATACTTTTAAGTATTATTGCCTTACTCATTTATAATATGCAGTATCAGTCACTTTACAATCTATCTGTATCAAATTTAGAAACTTTATCTTCAAAAATTTCATCAACTATAATTACTTCTGATATGAAAAATGAAGACTTAGATTTTCATACTCTTTCAAGTAAAGAAAATGGGATCAAATTTTCTTTATACGATGAATACAATAAACTAATGTTTAGTGATATGAAAGAACAACTTAAAGTCAATTTTCAGAAAAAAAATTATTTACTCAATCAAAATATAATAACTGTTGATAAAAGTACTTTAGGGCACATGAATGTTTACTCTATTGTGATGGTAAATGATACTTTTAATTCACAAAAAAATGGAATCATTAGTACAATCATCTTGGCTTTTATAATATTTTATGTTGCTATTTGTGCGGTTGGTTTTTATTTGATTCAACTTTTTATGAAACCTATTGAAAATGAAAGAAAACGACTTGATAACTTTATCAAAGACACAACACATGAACTCAATACACCAATAACAGCACTAATGATTTGTACAAACAAAGAAACTCCACGAAATGAAAAAAATATGGAACGAATCTATTTAAGTGCAAAACGAATCTCTGAAATTTACAAAGATTTAACCCATCTATTTTTAGAAACAAATAAAAAAAGAGATATTCAAACTATACGCTTAGATACACTTATTCATGAAGAGTTAAAATACTTTGAACTATTAGCCTCTAAAAAAAATATTACTACTCAATATGAATTAGAAAATACTCTTATAAATATTGATAAAGAAGATTTTAAAAGAATCTTTAGCAACATATTTTCAAATGCAATCAAGTATAATAAAAGAGGTGGAAAAATAACAATTATTCTCAAAAACTATACTCTTATTATTGAAGATAATGGAATAGGCATAGATTTAAAAGACAAAAAGAATATTTTTAACAGATACTACAGAGCTACGACACAAGATGGTGGATTTGGGATGGGATTAAATATTGTATACAAAATATGTCAAGAATATGATATTAAAATAGATGTCGAATCAAAACTACAAATTGGTTCTACTTTTAGTTTTGATTTTACTAAACTAGCAAAATAAAAGAGTTAAATCTCCTCTTTTATTTTTTTCAAATCTTCTACTTTAGAAAGATATTCATCCCTTTTTTTCTCTACAAATTTTATTCTATCTTGATTAATTTCAAGATACTGAGTTTTTGAATATTTTACAACTTTATAAAGATAGTTTCTTTTTGAGGTTAAAAAATCTTCAATTTTTTCAAAAGCAAAATTTGTTTTTAATTTCGCATAAATATCTTATTTTCTTTGATGTTGCACCGAAAATCTTGTAGGCTCTTTTTTATATAACTCTTCAGACTCTGTAATTTGCTGATCAAAATATGAAATTGTAGCTTGTGTAGTTTGAATATAACTATATGATAATGCACCATTAAAGTAGGCAAACTTCTTTCTAAAAGCAGAAATATTCTCTAAAATAGCACTATGAAATGCATTTAAAACATTTTCATAAACTTTAGCTGCAAAATGCCGTGTATTTGAAAATTCTAAATCTGATGCAATCTCTCTATTTTTTCGTAAGAGCTCATAAGGCTCTTGCCAGCTATCAATTTTTGTTTGAATATGTTCAAAAACACCTCTAAATGCCTCATCTGTATCTAACTCAATGTTTTTGAAAAGTTTAATCGAACGTTTAAACATCTTATCAATAGTTTGATCATCGTAAAATAATGTTTTATAAATATTATCAGAATCAATCCAATAAGTAGTGTACTCAAACTTCTCAATTTTATCACCACTTAAAAAACTTCCTTTTGATTCTTGAAATCTATGACTTGTCTTACTTTTAATGTTTTTATATGCTTCATGTGCAATTTTATCCATAATACTATCAAGTGAATTATATACGGTATAAAGATCTTTGGAATGTTTTTTATAAATAGTTTCAAACTCTTCTAATACTTCAGTTTCAGAATTTTGCAATAACTCAATTAAAGCTTTATACACACCTATAATCGTATTGTACTCACCAATTAAAATATCACAAATACCTTTTAAATCACGTTTGATAGCATACTCTTTTGCTTCAGCAGCTTGTGGTTGAATTGTATTTTTAATAAAATGAATAACCTCTTGAATATTTGAATCTTCTAAAAGTTTTGTATTTGTTGTTGCATCTGAGTTCTCAATTTTTCTAATATTATCTTTAAATATTTCAAATTTAGAACTTGTAAAATCTACTTCATCTATACTTTTTTCAAAAAGCTCTTTTTTAAGTTGACTTAACATTCCATTGTATTCATCTTGTAATAAAATATCTTTTCTATGTGCTCGTGATTCCAAAGCCATTTTTGCTGAGATAGGAACAACTTTTGCAAAAAATTTATCAAACTTATCACTCACATAATTTGTTGTTGTTTCAATTTGTTCTTCAGTAAATTTATCTTTTTGATTTAATACACAAAGAGATTTATCTTTAAAATGTTGCATATACTCTTCAAGAACTTCAGCCTCTGACATTTTACCTGCATTATCAATTAATGTTAACCAAATAATACCACCAACATCTCTTAACACACGTCTTGTTGTATCTGTATCACTTTGACTTTGAGAATTTAATCCAGGAGTATCTACAAAAGAAATATCTTTTAATATATCCATAGGAGCATACAATGTCAAATACTTTATATCTTTCATTTCATGTTGTCTTTGATCTGTAAAATCCGCAATTGATTCAATTGGTGCATACTCTTGTGCACCAGAATAATATGTAATTTTTAATTTATATTCTTCACCATAGTTAATAAAGTTTACTTTTGATGTAACAGGAGTAATACCAGTAGGTAAAATATTTCTTGACAACAATGCATTTAAAAAAGTTGATTTTCCAGAACTGAACTGTCCAGTTATCGCAACTTCCATAGGATATCTTGCACGTCTCATCTGTTTATTTAAAATATTTTCTAACTGTCTTGAAGGTAGAAACTTTTCATCAAGCAGTTGTGCTTGAATTCTTTTGATATCACCTAAAAGACCATCTTCATATACTACTTCTTTTTCAAAATAGGTATTTTGATATTCTAAAACAAAATTTTCTAGGATATTTATTTTTGCGCTCATTAGTACAATCCTTTTATTTTAGATGTTAAAGTAGTCATCTCTTTAATCTTTTTATGAATATTGATAGAAAGTTCTGCTCTATCTTCTTCATTAGTTGTAAACTTAGATAGTTGCGAAGCTAATATCTCTTCTTCTGCTTGAAGTTTTTCTTTTACTGATAATAATGGTTCATTAAGAGCTTCAAAAAATGAATCAATTAAAACATTACTAATCTGTTTTGCTTTTTGCTTAATATTTTCCTCAATAGATTTAAACTCATTTTTAATAAATGTTTCTATTTCTAGTGAAAGCTCTTGCATTTTTGATTCTTTTGCAACAGAAACAGCAGATACTATCTGAGATACTAATACATCATTGCTAGCTGTTAAAAATCCTGATTTAAAGTCATCTTGAAAGAAAGCAATTGCATCAAAAGTACTATGTTTTGAACCAACGCTAAAGCCTAAATCATGATATTTACGTTCACATTGTTCTCCAATAGTTTGAGATTTTTTTATAAATTTATATCGGTAATCTCTAATAACATCAATTATTCCATCTTTAATTGCTGTTTCAACAATAACTTTTATACGTGAATTTTCAGGTCGTTTTTTTGTTTTTTCAAACGTATATCGTACATCGGATACAACTCTTTGTTTAATAACATTTTGTAAATCGATCAGCTCTGTATCTAAAAATGTTTCAAGCGAATTTATATAATCTTTAGAATCATTTTTATAAAAGCCTATATCTTCACTCATAGCAGTTAAAATTCTACTATTTACATCTTTTTTCTTATTAAATACAGCTAACTCTTTTTCAAGTTCATCTTTTGATTTCGATAAAAGTTTCAACTCATAGTTTAATGCATTCGTTTCTTTCTCTGTTATTCTAAGAAGTTGTTTTTTACTTGATTGAACTACAAGTTCACCTTTTTGAGAATTTGATCCAAAAAGTGTTTCATTTAAGTACTCTTCAATTTCAAGTATACCTGTATCTTCAATACTAAATCCAGCATCGATAGCTTCTTTTGCTTTTCCTGTTCTATGTAAAAGTGCCATTTTCCCAGAAATTGGTATAAATTTAATAGTATCTAAAATATAATCTAATTTACTATCTTTATTTTGTGATTCAAGTTGTCTTTTAATTGATGATTTTGTATAGGCAATAACTTCATCAAGCTGTTGTTTTGTAACAGTATCAGCTCTTGTAATTACTATTAAAAGTTTTGAAATATTTTGATATAAAAGTGCATCAATAATAAATTCAACATCTTTTAATGTGGCACTTTGTGATACATTCATAAGATGAATCATCATATCACAAGCACTCAAATACTCTTTAGTTATCTCTTCTCTTTGAATAACAGGGTCATCTAAACCTGGTGTATCAACTATTTCTATTCCATCTCTTAAAAAATTTAAATTTGAACCAAGTTCAACATATTTCACCAAATTACATTTTTTTCCACTAGCTTCTGCTGATGTGTATTGAGATAACTCATCAATACCAATTTCATCATATCGTGAATTAGGTTTGATATATGATTTTAAACTATCACCAAAAAGAAAATTTGTTTCATCAACAAAATCTTTCATAGACTCAAGTTGTTCTGATGAACGAACTATCTTATTCCATTCTGATTCATTCCAATAAAAAACTTTTGCATTTTCATTTTCATTATATTTAACAATAGTTAAATTTGCTGTTTCTGGAACAACAGCACTTCCTAAAATCTCTTTTCCCATTAGTGCATTTAGCATAGTTGATTTACCAGCATTCATAACACCAGTAATTCCAATAGAAAATTTCTGATTATTTATATAATCAGATGCTTGGGTTACGTCTGTTTTTAGATTTTCAGATACACTACTATTTAACTCTTCTATAATATTTTCAATTAGGCCTTTTAAAACTTTAAATGAACTTTTTACTTTTTTATCATTTTTAGCATCAGTTCCTTGATGCTCTAAATCTAACTCTTTATAATCAAATAATGACCGTAATTTTACGTGGTGTTCAGTACTTAATATTTTTTCATCATGTAAATACTCAAAAGCCTGATGTAGTGTATGAATTAGAGGTTTTGATTTATGGAGTATTATTAAATTAAGTATATTGTATTGAAGTTTATGTAGCGTATCGTCATTTGTAGGTACTTGAACATTTAAAATTGAACAAATTTCTTTAAATGTTTCTAAACTTATAACTTTTGTTGTTTCTTTTCTGGCAGTTGATAAAATTAGTGCAAATAGTGAAAATGTATCATCATTTATTTTTGTATTAATCTCTTCTAACTCATATCTATTTTCTAAATTCATACCGTGGTATAATAAAAAATAGTCGTTAATTAAACTCATATAATATCTCCTAAATATAAAAAGTTAAATATCAGAACATGATATTTAACTTTTTGTACTTTAAATTTGAAAAGAGGAAAACCTCTTTTCAATTATCTTAATGCTACTAATTTTCTTCTTAAGTAAGCAATTTTATTTTGTAGTGGTAAATGTTTTGGACAGTGGTCTTCACAAGCTAATAGTGACATACAACCAAAAATACCGTTATCATCACCAATTAATTCATAAAAATCTTCTGCTGTTCTTTGGTCATGAGGATCAACTTCAAATCTAGCAACTCTGTTAAGTCCAACTGGTCCTACAAAGTCTGGTCTCATAAGTTTTGTACCACAAGAAGCAACACAAATTCCACACTCGATACATCTGTCAAGCTCAAATGTTTCATCAGCTACATCTGGATCAATTTTTTCTTCGATTTTTGTAATGTCTGGTTTATGATTAGTATGAATCCATGATTCAACTTTAACAGACATAGCATCCATCCATTTACCAGTATTAACTGATAAATCTTTGATAAGCTCAAATGCTGGCATAGGCATAAGTTGAAGTTTACCTTCTGGATAGTTTGCAATTAGTGTTCTACAAGCTAGTGCAGGTTTACCATTTACAATCATTCCACAAGAACCACAAATACCTGCACGACAAACAAAGTCAAAAGATAAATCTGCATCGTATTCTTCTCTAATTTTTGATAAAGCAATAAAAAGAGTCATACCTGGAGTTTCTTCAAGTTTATAATCTACAAATGTAGGTTTAGACTCTTTTGATCTTGGGTTGTATTTTAATGCTGATATAGTTATTTCTCTACCTTTTGCAATACTCATTATTTATCTCCTGCTCTTTCATTTTTCTCTCTATAGTTCATTGGTAAATCAAAAGGCATTAGTGCATGTTGAATCTCATGTCTATCTTTACCTTCTGCTTGCATTTTTTCAGTTATTTCATCAACTTCTGCTTGTCTTTTTTCAGATAATTCATGCTCAATAATCATACCTTTAGCACCATAACCTCTAAATGCTGGAGGCATCTCCATAGTCATAATATCTAAGTCTTGATATGTAACTGTTGGTGTTGTTTGATTTGCATCTGGCCAAGAAGTAAGTGTTCTGTTTAACCAGTTAGCATCATCTCTTTTTAAGAAGTCTTCTCTGTAGTGAGCACCTCTTGATTCTGTTCTCTCTCTTGCACCTTTAGCTACACAAAGGGCAACTTTAAGCATTCTTGGAACTCTATAAGCTTCTTCTAATTCAGGGTTACCAACTCTTACTTTAGATTTTACATTGATTTGCTTAGTTTTTTTCAATAAATCTTCTAACTCATCTACAGCTTCAGAAAGTCCTGTACCATCTCTAAAGATACCAACTTTTTGATCCATTAGGTTTTGCATTCTATTTTTAATTTTAAAAATATTTTCATTACCTTCATAAGCTAAAATTTCATCAAGATATTTATCTTGTGCATCTAAGAATGATTGAACTGTTTTAGTACCAATTGTTACATCATTATCTAAACAATAATCAGCAAAATAGTTACCAATAATCATACCAGCAACAACTGTTTCAGATACTGAGTTTCCACCAAGTCTGTTAAACCCGTGCATATCCCAACAAGAAGCTTCACCACAAGCAAAAAGACCATTTAGTGTTTGAGATTCACCTGTTGGTTTTGTTCTGATTCCACCCATAGAATAATGTTGCATTGGAAGAACTGGAGCCCATCCTGCTTTACCTTCATCTGCTGGATCAATACCATTAAAAATTTGACAAATTTCTTGTACATCTCTTAAGTTTTTCTCAATATGTTCTCTACCTAAAATAGAGATATCTAACCAAATGTGATCACCATATGGAGAAGGTACACCTTTACCATTTCTAATATGTTCAATCATTCTTCTTGAAACAACGTCTCTTGAAGCAAGTTCTTTTTTCTCTGGCTCGTAATCTGGCATAAATCTATGACCATCAACATCTCTTAAGATACCACCATCACCTCTACAACCTTCTGTTAAAAGGATTCCAGATGGAACGATTGGAGTTGGGTGAAATTGTACAGCTTCCATATTTCCAAGTGTAGCAATACCAGTTTCAAGTGCAATAGCAGCACCAATACCTTCACAAATTACAGCATTTGTAGTTTGTTTAAATACTCTACCATATCCACCAGTAGCAATACATGTACCTTTTGCAACATAAGCTTCTAATTCACCTGTAATTAAATCTCTTACGATTGATCCATAACATCTACCATTTTCATGGATTAAAGATAAAGCTTCTTTTCTATCTCTAATATCAACTTTATTTTTAAGCGCTTCATTAGCAACACCAAATAACATAGTATGTCCAGTAGCATCAGCTGTGTAACATGTTCTCCATTTTTTAGTACCACCAAAATCTCTAGACATAATTAGTCCAGCTCTATCAGCATCTTCAGTAATTGTTGTTTTTTTAGCATTGATAACTGCTTCTCTTGAACCTTCTCTAACTCTAGTCCAAGGCACACCCCAACCAGCTAATTCTCTAATAGCTTTTGGTGCAGTATGTACGAACATTCTTGCAACAACTTGATCACATCCCCAGTCAGAACCCTTTACAGTATCAGCAAAGTGTAAATCTTCATTATCACCATCAGACATTTTAGAGTTACCTAAAGATGCTTGCATACCACCTTGAGCAGCAGCCGAGTGAGATCTTTTAACAGGAACTAATGATAATACTATAGTATTTAGTCCTTTTTTTTGCGAAGCAACACCTGCTCTTAAACCAGCAAGTCCACCACCAATAACAAGTGCATCACAATAATTAATTTTCATTATGCAATTCCTCCAATAGATTTATTTGATATTTTATAAGAAACTACTTTTGCAGTTGGTACATATCTTTCACCAGCTTTATCTGCATGTTCGTAACCAATTTTCATATATGCTAATAATGAAGCAATTCCTAATGCCATAAAGAAAATAGTTAAAGCCCATTTAATTTTTTTAAGTGTTTTTCTAGTTTCTTTTGGATTTTCTCCATCAAACCATCCCCATTTTACACATAATCTATAAAGACCAATTGTTCCATGAAATTCAACAGCTAATAGAAGTAAAATATATAAAGGCCACATCCATTCAGACCAAACTCTGTCTGCAGAAGCATATGGACCAATTGCATCAGAATGAGTCATGATGATATATAAATGTACAGATCCTAAGAAGAACATAACAAAACCAGTAAATGCTTGTGTTAACCATAATTTTGTGTCATCATGGTTCATACTATTTGCATGAGCTTTCATTACTTGATATTGTTTAAAGTTTCCAGGTAATTTTCTCATACCCAAACCAGCATGTGTTATAAAAATAACAAAAACAATTGCAGCAAAAATTGTTACTAATAATGGATTACCACCATCAAAAATAAAATTAGCTTCTAAAAGCTTTGTGATTGTATACATGAAATCTTTTGAAATTAATATCGAAGATACCAATAACATATGTCCCCACATAAATAAAGCTAAAAAACCACCTGTAGCACTTTGAAGATAATCAAGCTTCGCAGGCACTCGACTTTTCTTCCCCTCAACTGTTTTACCTAAATAGCCTTCAATTAGGTCACTCATATTCTATCCTTTCTTACACTTAGTATTGTTTCTATAGTGCATGATGATAACCTAAGTGAGCTTTGCTTTACTTTATATTTTATTGATTTTTTATTAGAGATAATTATATAAATTTATACTACTGTTGTATAGAAAAGCGACAAATACGGCTTTTATATCAAAAAATATATACTTAAATTGCTGTGATTATGCTATTTTAACTTGTTACATAATCACACATATATTTTAGAAAATAGAATGATAACTTTAATTTAGCTTTTCAATTTTAAAAAAATCATTGCTGTCATTATCACATCATTGATTGCATCATGCTTCCCTAAACGCGGTAAATGAAGCTTATCCATTATAATATCAAATCGTAAATCGATATTTCCTCCAGGATATTTTTTAATCATTTGATCATAATATAATTCTGACACTTCTGTTCTGTTATTAGGTAAAGTTATTCCTAGTTTTGGTTTAATATATTTATTTACCATAGCACAATCAAACTCCAAATAGTATCCTACAAGTGGTCTATTTCCGACAAAATCTAAAAACTCATATATTACATCATTAATATTTAAAGCATTTTCGATATCACACTCTCTTATATGATGTATCTTTATACTTTCAGGAGATAATGCTTGTTCAGTTTTAACAAATCTTTCAAACTTTCTGCTATGCAAAATTTTGTTGTCTTTGATAATAATAGCACCAATAGAAATTATTTCATCTTTCCTAGGATTTAAGCCTGTAGTTTCACAGTCAAAACACACATATTCATCACCTTCGTACTCATCAAATAAGTAACTGTAATTTTCATCTAAAAGTTTTTTCTTATTAAAATATTGTTTTATTTTTTTAAACATAATAACTCTAACTAATCATATTTAATTTAAAATGGTAACTAACAAATTTTTTAAATTTATTAACAATTTTTAAACTATCTTTTAATGAATCTCTTTCTAATATAGAAAGTTTCGATGGATTAATATAATTATCAAGATTAGTATGATTATCAATTTTTTCTAATCTAAATTTTAGTCGCAATGTTAATAAAAAGTTAAAAGACTCCACTAATTCATTTTTAAACTCTTCATCCAAAACACCCTTGTAATGAAGTTCTTTTAACCTATCAAATGTACTTGTTTCATTGAGGTAATTTTTGATCGCTAAACTTCTTACTCCATGAACAATAGGAAAGATTCCACCTTTTTTTAAATCCAATTCATCTTTATGTAAATTTTTATCAACAACAAAATCACTAAACAATCCCAATGGTGTTTCAAAAGAGAGTGTAGCTTTTGCAAAAAAAGGATAAAAAGTATTCGTATTTTTACATAAATGAAACATATACTCTTTTATATCAGCCAAAAGTTTTTCATTACCAGTAACAGAAATCGCATCATTAAAAATTGCAAGATTCATAAACCCATCTTCACTAGGTTTCGTAATCCATTCAAAAATAATATCTTTAAACTCTTTAGAAGTTTTTACCCAAAATGGATTAGATACCATAATATTTCCATCACATAAAGGATATCCAAAATCAAGAAGATGATTTGTAAAAGATTGAGTATATGTCAAAATTTCATCTCTAGTCATTGTAAAACCGTCTTTTAATATCAAAGCATTATCTTGATCTGTTCGTAAAATCTGTTCCCCTCTTCCTTCACTACCCATTATTATAAGTGAAGAATTTTCTTGTAACTCTTGTGGTGCAGTTAATTCATAAAGTTTTTCAAAAAGCTTTTCATTTAATTGAGAAATTAATTTTGAAATATATTTTACTTTTATACCTTTTTCATAAAGAGTTCGAATAGTTCGTATAAATTTTCCACTAGCTTCTTTTAACTCATCTATTGAAACAGCATTATCAATCAAACTGCTTGTGGAGTGAGTATGTGAAGCAAAAAAACTATTTAATGATACAATATCTAAAGTTCCAAGTATTGTCTCATCTTTTAAAACCAATAATCTTTTTAAACTTTTTTTTGACATCATTAATTGCGCATTAAATAAAAAATCTGTTGCACTTATAGACACTAAACCATATGTAGTAATAGATGAAATAGGACTATCTAAATCGATTCTATTATAAATTGCTTTTTTTACAAAATCAGTATCTGTAACAATCCCTATCTCACCATCTGCTCGTTTTACTAATAGTGATTGCACTTTATTATCGATTAACTGTTTAACAGTATTATGAATTGATTCATTTTCGTCTACATATATAGGTTTTTGTAAATAAGCATCTTCTACTTTGGCTACAGCAAAACTCAAAAGTTCTTTATTTTTTTCATTTTGAATACTATTGTTTAGTTTTTCAGATATTGTTGAAAAGAAATAACTTTCAACCTCTTCATTTTGGTACATATACTTTAAAAAAATATCTTTTGGTAACATATAACATATTGACTCTTGTACTGTCGTATATGTGTGTTTAATTTCATTTCTTATTAGTATAAGTGGATTAAAAAAATCATTCTCAGCGTATACTGAAATAACCTCTTCATCATTTTTCTCTTGAACTACACCTTTAATAATAAAATATAAAAAATTCACCTCTTGTGTAGGTGTTAATATTTCAATATCATTTTTAAAATATACTATATCTAAATGACTACATAACTCTTCTAACTCTTTGTTTTCTAAATGATTAAATGGTTTAATACTACTAATAAAACTTTTTATTTCTAAAAGACTCATAAATATCCCTTGTGTTTCAATATAAAAAAAGCCCCTATTACTAGGGGCTTTTTTCTAGATTGTAAATCTGTTCAGATAAAATATCCTAGTGACTTACAGCACCATCAGCTCCGAAACCTGTTTCAGAACGTACACTTTGTGCTTCAAAAGCTTCAATTTCTCTTTTAGCTCTTTCAGAGTTATCAGTGATAGAGAAGAACCAAATACCAACAAACGCTGTTACTACTGAGAATAACGCTGGGTAAGAGTAAGGGAAAATTGGTTCAGCATTATGTAATACACCAACCCAAACAACTGGTCCGATGATAACTAAAATAATAGCTGTAATAAGACCCATCATACCACCAATAAATGCACCTCTTGTTGTCAATTTAGACCAGTAAATTGATAAGAAAAGAATTGGGAAGTTAGCAGAAGCTGCAATAGCAAATGCAAGACCAACCATAAATGCAATATTTTGTTTTTCAAAAGCGATACCAAGAATAACACCTACGATACCAATTACAATAACTGATATTTTAGAAACTTTCATCTCTTTTTTCTCATCAGCTTTACCATCACAAATAACTTGTCCGTAAATATCATGAGATATCGCCGAAGCACCTGCAAGTGTAAGACCAGAAACAACCGCTAAAATTGTAGCAAACGCAACCGCTGAAATAAATCCTAAGAATATATCTCCACCAACAACTTTAGACAAGTGAATAGCAGCCATATTTCCACCACCAAACAGTTTTCCATCAACGAAGAACTCTGGAGCATTTTCTGGAGTTAAGTAAACAATAGCACCTAAACCAATAACAGCAATTACTAAGTAGAAGTAACCAATAAACCCTGTTGCATAAACAACTGATTTTCTAGCTTCTTTAGCATTACCAACAGTAAAGAATCTCATAAGTACGTGTGGTAAACCAGCAGTACCAAGCATTAATGCTAAACCTAATGAGATAGCAGAAACAGGATCTTTAATTTTACCTTTATCTGATGGAGCCATAATATCTTGTCCCCATGAGTGAGTATCAACAGCTTTTTGCGCTAATGCTTCAAAAGAAAAACCAAAGTTTTGAAGAATCATGAATGCCATAAATGTAACACCTGAAAGTAAAAGGATCGCTTTGATAATTTGTACCCATGTAGTTGCAAGCATACCACCAAAAGTAACATAAATAATCATCATAACACCAACTAAGATTACAGCATATTCATATGGAAGACCAAATAATACTTGGATTAGTTTACCAGATCCAACCATTTGAGCAATTAAATATAAAGCAACAACTGAAATAGAACCAAATGCGGCAAGAGTTCTAATCTCTTTTTGAGCAAGTCTATAAGCAGCAATATCTGCGAATGTAAATTTACCTAAGTTTCTTAATTTTTCAGCCATTAAGAATAAAATTACTGGCCAACCAACTAAAAATCCAACAGCATATACAAGACCATCATACCCTTGTAAATAAACAAGACCAGAAAGACCAAGGAAAGATGCAGCAGACATATAATCTCCAGCAATCGCCATACCATTTTGGAATCCTGTAATTCCACCACCAGCTGTATAAAAATCACTTGCTGTTTTTGTTTTTGAAGCTGCCCAATAAGTAATACCTAATGTAGCACCAACAAAAATGAAAAACATTACAATTGCAGGGATATTTAAGTCTCTTTGCGCCGCATCAAATGTAGCATCACCGCCAGCAAAAGCCGCAACAGTTGCTAATCCTAATATCGATAATAATCTCATAGATCATCCTTTACATCTTCTCTAATTGCATCTGTTAAATCTTCAAATTCACCATTTGCTCTTGTAACATAAATAAGAGTAGTAATAAAACTAACAATTATAATTCCTGCTGCAACTGGGAATGCCCAAGTCATAACACCTGCCTCACTTAATTTTACACCTAATAATTCTTTGTTAAAAGCGATTACTAAAATATAACTATAAAAAATAGCCAATACGAATATAGCTAGTTTTACTGCAAAACCAGTTCTTTTTGAAACAAGTTCAATATACTTCGGGTTAGCCTGAATTTTTTTTACTAATGTTTTATCCACGATTTCTCCTTTTTTTTTATTCATTCAAATTGTATGAGTTATAAGTAGCATTATCGTAGCATTATGATACTTTACCATTTTTATCAATTAATAAAAACTGCTTTGTAACTTTATGATACATTATAATTTTTATTTATAATATATTGACGAACAAATCATGATAAATCATAATTTTTTTTTATGTTTAGAAACTTTTTTTAACTTACAAATTCCTTATTAAAGCCTTAAATATAGGGAATAAAAAAATGTTTCGTAAAAAATGTTTATTGAATTGTGAGTAATTATATTGTGTAATAAATTGTAACACATAGTAAATAATATCATAAGTTCTATAGTCTACTTAGTTTAATAATTACAAAAGAAGTAGCACATAAATCCCATTTTATTTAAATTTCGTTAGAATTGATATGTTTTTTAAAATTCTAATATTAGTTATGTATGAGTTTATATGCAAATATGTAAGATATTATATCTAGCCAAAGGATGTTTTATGAGTATATCGGAACAAAAGGGATTTATAGGTGCTATTACACCATTTAATAGGTTAGACGATAAAAGTTTAGAGGAGCTTTGTGAATCTCTTGATATAGGTTATTTAAAAAAAGATGAAATGATACTAAAAAGTGGAGACCAACCAGAGTGTCTCTATTTTATAATAAAAGGTATTGTTCAAGAGATACGAGATGAAGAGACAGTATCAGTATATGAACACCAACAATTTTTCGATCCTATGTCATTAATAGAGAACAAGAGTAAACATGATTTTGTTGTTATTGAAGAGGTGCTTTGTTATATACTCCCAAGAGAACTCTTTTTAAATATAATGTATAAAAATGAAGCACTTGAAAGCTTCTTCTTTCAATCAATTTCAAAAAAACTCAACAGTGCTATGGAACATGAAACAAATAAAGAACTTGTAAACTTTATGATTGCAAAAGTTAAAGATGCTTATTTGCAAAAGCCAATCATTCTAGATGAAAATACAACAATATTTGATGCAGTAGATACACTAAAAAATCACAAAGGCTCATCTCTATTAGTAAAAGGGAATAATGAGTTAGGTATTGTCACTGATACAGACTTTAGAGAAAAAATTGTTTTAAATCGTATGAGTTTTGATGAGCCAATCTCTAAATTAGCGACATTTGGTATCAAAACAGTAGATGCAAATGATTTTTTATTTAATGCACAAATTAAAATGAATAAATATGGTATAAAAAGATTAATTGTTTTTGAAGAAAATGAAATAGTAGGTGTGCTTGATCTTATTTCACTTACAAGTTTTTTCGCTTCACATACATATTCTGTAATGATGGAAGTTGAGAACACTACTACTATTGAAGAGTTAAAAGCTGCTAGTGAAAAATTTATAAATGTTATACGAACATTTTATGCAAAAGGTGTAAAAGTAAGATATATATCAAAAGTAATTTCACAACTAAATGATAAACTTTTTGCAAAATTATTTCAACTTTTAGCTTCAAAAGAGCTCCAAGAACAATCTGCACTAATAATTATGGGAAGTGAAGGAAGAGGAGAACAAATACTACGAACAGATCAAGACAATGCTCTAATCATAGCAGATAATTGTACAGTCTCAGCAGACGAGATTGAAGAGTTTGCAACGAAATTTACAACACATCTTGTTGATATGGGATATCCAAGATGTGATGGGAACATCATGATCTCCAATCCTTTTTGGAGAAAAACTTCAAAAGAGTTTGAGAAAACACTTTGTCATTGGATTGAATCTACAAGAGAAGAGAGTCTTATCAATTTAGCGATTTTTTATGATGCATTATGTGTTGCAGGTGATAAATACCTACTTATAAGACTTAAAGAACATTTATCAAAAACAGCTAGTGCATCAAAAGTGTTTTTTACATTTTTTGCAAAGCCCGTTCTTAATTTTGCTACTCCTCTTGGTATGTTTGCTAAATTTATTGTAGATAAAAAAGAACATAAAAATGAACTTGATATCAAAAAAGGTGGTATTTTTACAATTGTGCATGGAGTCAGAGCACTTGCTTTAGAAAAGTCAATCAATAAAACGAATACAGTTGATAGAATAAAAGATTTGAATGATATAAATGTTATTGATAGAGAGTTTGCAGGTGAACTTATTGAGAGTTTTACTTTTCTTTTATCTTTACGATTAAAATCTGGGCTAACAAAAATTGATTCTCTTCAAAAACCAGATAACTATATTAATCCAAATAAGCTGAATATTTTAGAAAAAGATCTATTAAAAGATAGTTTTAAAATTGTTGACAAATTCAAAAAATTTCTTTCTTTTCATTTTGCGCTTGATAGGTTAAACTAAAATGATAAACTATATTAAACAATATTTTAATAAAAAAAAATTAACTGACCCAAAATACGAATACCTTTTTGATAAATATGAAGGTGATGAGTTAGTTTGTTTTGATTGTGAGACAACAGGACTTAATCCAAAACTTGATGATATTATCTCAATAGGAGCAGTTACAATTAAAGGAGATAAGATTGATCTACACAATAAGTTTGAAAGATTTGTGAAACCTAAAAATGCAGCTATGATATCTGATGCAATTAAAATACATCATATCAGAGAAGTTGACTTAATACATGCAGAAGATATAGATGATGTAATAGAAGAGTTTTTAGATTTTGTGGGGAATCGTCCATTAGTTGGTTATTATCTATCATTTGATATTGCTATGGTAAATAAATATATCAAACCTAAAATTGGAATTACACTTCCAAATAAAGCAAATGAAGTTTCTTCAATCTATTATGACAAAGTATCAAAATATCACAGTGTTGATATTGATTTAAAATTTAAAACTATTATGAATAATCTTAATCTTCCATTTATGAAAGCACATGATGCCACTAATGATGCAATAATGACTGCATTAATTTATATTAAATTAAACAATATAAACACCATAAATATAAAAAAACACTACTAATTTTCCTTTTTCACCTCTAAGTATTCTTTAATAATTCATTTATTATCAGCCAATATGTAACAAAAAGTAATATAATTATAGCTTATTTCAGTGAAGTGTTACAAAAATTCAATCTTATTACCACTTTATTCATAATGCTATTAAAATGCTACATTTTCGGCCTATAATTTTTTTATACCAAGGTATGAATATTAATAAAGGAGTTTTCTCATGACAAAAGAAGAATATTGGAGTACCAATATCAAACTTATTATTAAAACGTTAATAATATGGTTTGTTGTTTCGTATTTATGTGGAATTATATTAGTTGATGTATTAAATACAATACAACTCGGAGGATATAAATTAGGTTTTTGGTTTGCACAACAAGGGGCAATATATGTATTTGTGATTTTAATTTTTTGGTACTCTGCCAAAATTAATAAACTAGATGAAGAATATAACAAAGTTAGAAAGGACTAATAAATGGAATTACAAGAACTAACGATAACCTTTGTTGGATTAACATTTTTACTATATATGGGAATTGCTTATGTAACAAGAGCAAAATCTTCTGCAGAATTTTACGTTGCTGGTGGTGGAATAGGACCAATCGGTAATGGTATGGCTACAGCAGCTGACTGGATGAGTGCTGCGTCATTTATCTCTATGGCTGGACTTATCTCTTTTTACGGTTATGGTGGATCTGTATTCTTATTAGGATGGACTGGTGGTTTTGTACTACTTGCTACTATGTTAGCGCCATACTTAAGAAAACATGGTACTCATACTGTTCCTCAATTTATCGGGGATAGATATCTTTCTCAAAAAGCTAGATTAATTGGTGTTGCTTGTTTAATTATCGCTTCTATTACATATATTATTGGACAAATGAAGGGTGTGGGGGTTGCTTTCTCAAGATTCTTAGAAGTTGATTATAACACTGGTTTATCAATCGGTATTGCTATTGTAACTTTCTACGCTGTTGTTGGTGGTATGAAAGGTATTACATATACACAAATGGCACAATATGTAGTAATGATTTTTGCATATACAATTCCTGCAATCTTTATCTCTTTAGAGTTAACAGGTAACCCTATTCCTCAATTAGGACTTGGTGGTACTTTTACTGGAACAGAAACTTTTCTTTTAGATAAGTTAGATCAACTACAAGTGGAACTAGGCTTTGCTGCGTATACCACCCAGGAACGTCTAAGTGGATTTAATATGTTTGTATATACTGTATCTCTTATGATAGGAACTGCTGGTTTACCACACGTTATTATGAGATTCTTTACAGTTAAAACTGTTAAAGGTGCTAGAGCATCTGCTGGATGGGCTTTAGTGTTTATTTCAATTCTTTATACTACTGCACCTGCATTGGCTGCAATGGCAAAATTGAACTTAATGAATACAATTGAAAATCCAACAAATGTTGCTGTTCCTGATTATAAAGATATCTCTGATAATCTTATATATGATGAGAGACCTGTATGGTTTAAAAAGTGGGAAGATACAGGATTACTTAAATTCGAAGATAAAAATGGCGATGGTAGAATCCAATACTCAGCTGATAAAACTAAAAGTGAGATGGTAAAAATAGATAGAGATATTATGGTTCTTGCGAACCCTGAAATTGCTCAACTTCCAAACTGGGTTATTGCTCTTGTTGCAGCCGGTGGACTTGCAGCAGCATTATCAACAGCAGCTGGATTATTATTAGCTATTTCAGCATCTATTTCAAAAGATTTATTTAAAGAAATTTTAAGACCAGATATGACTGATAAACAAGAATTACAAACAGGTAGAATTGCTATGCTTGGAGCAGTAGCAGTTGGTGGATACTTCGGTTTCTTCCCTCCAGATTTTGCTGCAGGTACAGTTGCACTAGCGTTTGGTCTAGCAGCATCTTCTATCTTCCCAGCACTTATGATGGGGATTTTCTCTAAGAAAGTTGGATCAACAGCTGCAATTGCAGGTATGTTATCTGGTATGGGTATTACATTGTTATATGTATTCCAACACAAAGGTATCATGTTTATAAAATCTACAGCATTCTTAGGTGATATGGATCCTAACTGGTTCTTAGGAATTGAGCCTAATGCATTTGGTGCAATTGGTGCAATCGTTAACTTTACAGTTGCAATTATTGTTTCAAATATGGTTAAAACAAGTGACGAAGACGCAGCTAAAATGGCGGCTATCGTTGAAAATATGAGAAGCCCAGAAAGACCAGGTGAGTCTTTAGCAGACACTTCTCACTAATAAAAAGGTTACTTCTTCGGAAGTACTCTCTTTGGAACTTTAAAAAGGCTATTTCTTCGGAAATAGCCTTTTTTTTAAACTTATTTAGATAGTATGAGATACAAAATTTACCATATAAAGAAGGATTGATATGTTTCAAATGTTTAAGAATAAACATGTACTAGTTGCATTAGTTGTAGCGCCTATTTTAGCTATATTAGCTTGGTTTGCTACAGGAATGTTAGTGGATGAAGAAGGACACACTATGAAAGATGGTGGTCTCTATACTTTGAACGTAAAATCAAATTGTAGATGGGAAAGTGGAAAATGTTCTTTAAAAAATGAGGATATTGAGATAGATATAACAGGTAAATATACAAGTTATACACTTGAACTTCAAATGAAGTCATCAGTTCCTCTAAGTGAAATTAAAATAGCTTATGATAAAAATGACAAACCACAACCTATGCTATATGATAAAAAAACAAAACTCTGGACAGGAGTACTTGATTTAAAACACAAAGCTCAGTTTATCAATGCAGTTTTTATTATAAACAGTACTGTTTTCTATGCTCAGTTTCCAACTACATTTTTAAATCCTAAAGATAGAGTATTTGAATTTGAAAAAGAATATGAAAAAGAGAAACAATTAAAAGAATTAAAGCAGTTAGAAGAATCAAAATAACTACTTTCAATCAATGAAAGTAGTTATACTAATACGAAGTATTAGAGACTGTTATTAAGTTATATAAAAAAAGCTACTTCCACTTCCACTAAAATAGCTTTTAGAGGGTAAACTATAGTTTTCAGGGGTAAGTTCTGGATAGTTTTCTAAAGCTGGTTTATACAGATCGTTAGCCTCATCTATATTCAGACTATGATAAATATCTTTACTTTTCATCTTTAATAGTTTTAAAGAATCTTCTTTTGATATCTCCTTATAATACTTATTTCTAAAAGAGCTAAAGATTGCCCCTGTATTACATTGTACATCAGGAGTAAATGTTTTGATATCTAAAACCTCTTCCTCAAAGGATTTTACTATCTCACCAATACCTGTAACATTGGCACTATCATACTCATAAATAAAAAAAGGTACATCAGCTCCAATAGTTGCACCTATAGAAGATAATTCATCTTTACTTAACCCTAAATTGCAAACTTCATTGACCATTATCATAAATGTAGCGCAGTTAGAACTTCCTCCTCCAAGACCAGCAAATTCAGGAATATTTTTTTCTACAACAACTTTATGTTGATTAAAAAACAACTTTACACTGCTTGATAACTCAGATAGTTTTATGTATGCTTTATAGATAGTGTTTTGCTCTGTACTGCACCCAAAAGCACCTTCAAGTGTAAAGACAGGAAAATTACCTTTTTCGAAACTCACAATATCATAAAGGTTTTTGACCCTTACAAAACGAGATACAAGTTCATGATAAGTATCCCTTTTTCCTGCTATTTTTAAAAAAATATTTACTTTTGCATATGATTTTTTAGTCATTGAGTAAAACCTTATTTAAAATATATTTAGGCTCCATATCTTTTATCTCTACAACAGAGAAAAACGTATCAAAGGCAATTAGATATTCACCATCATTTTTATTTTCAAAAAAATCAATACTAAGTTTTTTACCCAAGTCAAACCACTCTTTTGTACCTGTATAGTTATTTATGGGTAAATCAAGATAGTCTAAAGGATTGAGTGCTTTTTCATCATCATAAAAGAACTCACCTTCATGAAGTCTTTCTAAATAAGACAATGTACCAACATTTTCTAATCTATCTAATAATATTTGTGCCATACTTCTTATGTAGCTACCTTCACTAACAGTAAGTTCAAACGTTATAAAAGGATGATTGTAGTTAATAAATTTTGTGGCATATACTTCAGAAACTATTTTCTTCATCTCAAAATCTACACCCTCACGAGCTAAATTATATGCTCGTTGTCCATCTATTTTTTTTGCACTAAATTTTGGAGGAAGGTACTCTAAAGTTCCGAGTAATGTTTGTAGTTTCTCTTTGATATCTGATTCATTTAATCGAGCTACATCTTCAATACTATAAACATTTTCAATATCTAAAGACTCACTTTGTGCTCCTAAAAAAATAGTAGCTCTATAAGATTTTGGAGTTTTTTTTAAAAATCTAAATAACTTAGAGTATTGTCCAAATGCAACAATCAAACATCCACACGCAAAAGGGTCAAGTGTTCCACTAAATCCTGCTTTTTTATTTTTATATTTTCGTTTTATTCTATTTAAATAAAAATTACTACTTATAAATACAGGTTTTTTTACTACAAATAATCTATTCAATCACTCTACCCTTAAATTTTTTCTACAAATGATGATAATATATCTCGTTTCATTCCACCAAAATTGATCTTTAATTTTAAATCTTTTCCAGCTTTTTGAACACTTAAAATTCTACCCATCCCAAATATTTTATGTTTTACTAAATCATCTTTTTTAAATGCAGAATTTTTTTCTATTGTTAAACTCCCTTTAATAAGATCTGATTCAGTTAAAAACCTACTTTTTACGAGTTGTGTTCTTCTACCTTTATAAAATCTACTGTGCACAAAACTCATAGTAAGTTCATCACACGCTCTAGTAATTGCAACATAGCCAAGTCGCCGTTCCTCTTCTAAGTTACTTCCATCACCAACTAAGGGGAAGAAGCCCTCTTCCATCCCTACAATAAAAAGATGCTTGAACTCTAAACCTTTACTTGCATGTATACTCATCAACGAGATATACTCATCACTAATACTATCTGCAGCACTTTCTAATGATATTTCATTTAAAAAGTCTTCTAAATTCAACTCAATGTGTTTGATGAAATAATCTCGTAAATATCCGTAAAATTCATCAATATTTGCTAGTCTATCATCTGCATCAATCACTTTTACATAGGTTGATTTAAAATCAAAAGTATCTTCAAATTGATCAATAAATCTCATTTTTGTTTCTTCTAAAATATCTTGTAAATCTTCAACAGATGCCATAAATACTTTTAGTGTACGAGAGTTCTTTTTACCAACAAGAGCAGTAAGTTCATCAGCTGAATACTCTTTTATAATGCTAAACATAGATTTAGATTCTTTAATCGATTCTAACTCTAACTTATCAATCGTCATTTTACCAATACCACGTTTTGGTTTATTGATAATTCTTTTGATAGAAAAATTATCATTTGCATTAGTAATCACTCTAAAGTATGCAATCAAATCTTTAATTTCTGCTCTTTCATAGAACTTTAAACCACCTACAAGTTTGTAGTTAATATTTGCACGATTAAGCCCCTCTTCTAAAGCACGACTTAAAGCATTTACTCTATATAAAATTGCAATATCTTTTGCTGATTCGCCATTTTCAATAAGCTTTTTTATATCTTCTGTGATTTTACGAGTTTCTTCATTTTCATCTTGAGATTCGTAAACTCTTATAGAATTTCCTTCACCTCTAGTTCCAACAAGTTTTTTACCAAGTCTATCACGGTTATGTTCAATCAATGAGTTTGCATGAAAAAGTATTTTATTTGTGGAACGATAATTTTCCTCTAATTTAATGACAAGTGTATTTTCAAATGTTTCACCAAACGTAAGAATATTTTTAATAGTAGCACCACGCCAACCATAAATAGACTGATCATCATCCCCCACTACACATAAATTAGTATGTTGATGACACAGTTTTTTAAGAAGCATATATTGTAATTCATTAGTATCTTGGTACTCATCAACCATAATATATTTGTACCGTTCACTGGTCTCTTTTGCTAAGTCATCATTTGTAGAGAGGATTTTGTATGTTAAGAGAATCAAATCATCAAAATCCACTAAATTATTTTGTTCTAAATAGTTTTCATATTTCTCATATACATCTGCAATTTGGGCATACATTTTATCTTGCGCAGATGCTTTAGCTTCAGCAATAGAAACAACTGAGTTTTTAAATTTTGAAATCTCCGAAGCTAATACAGCTGTAGTAGTTTCTTTATCTATTGATTTTAAAATACGCTTTTTATCATCACTATCTATAATTACAAAATTGTTTTTTCGTCCCAATTTGTTAATATGAAATTTTAAAAAAAGTAAACCAAATTTATGAAAAGTACACAGTAAAGGGGGATAAGTGCTATTATCAATCATTGAAAAAGCTCTTTCTCTCATCTCTGTTGCTGCTTTATTGGTAAATGTAAGTGTCAAAATTGACGATGGGTCTATACCAATAGAGATAAGATAAGCAAGTCGTGTAGTAATTGTTTTTGTTTTACCACTTCCTGCACCTGCTAAAATCAACATAGGTCCATCTATGTGTTGTGCTGCTATTTTTTGTGAGTCATTTAAAGTAGATAACATAATACTTCTTTCATCTAATATACTTTATTATAGCATTTTATTAATAAAGGAATCTCATTAAGTGTAAAATTGAAATATTTTTTATTAGTTTTTCTAATAGTTAATTATTATTTACATTAATATATGTTATTATTCTCATTATAAAAACTTAAAAGGTTAAATCATGTTAACAGATTTTACAAAATTAAATACTTTTCTAACAGTTGTAAAAGAGAAATCATTTTCAAAAGCTTCCGCAAAACTTGGTATTTCTCAACCTGCAGTTACACAACAAATGAGATTTTTAGAAACATATCTTGATGCTACAATTGTAGACAGAAAGAAAAATGGAATTAGTCTAACTAAAGAGGGTGAAAAGCTCTACGCTATTGCACAAAAAATTGAAAAAGTAATTTTAAATGGAGAGAAAGAACTCTTAAAAATTATCAATAAAGATATTACATTTATTTTTGGTGCATCAAATGCAATTGGAAACTATATCTTACCAACATTCTTAAATGATATTAAAGCAAAAATCAACAATGATGTAAGTGTTACTATTGCAGCAAGTGATAAATGTATCGAAGCTTTAAAAGATAAAAAAATAGATATGGCACTTATAGAATCACCTATATTCGAAGATGGAATCATCTATAGAGAGTGGCTTGAAGATGAGATTGTTATATTTTCAAATCAAAAACTTCCAAAAAGACTAAAAAATGAAGATTTATTATCATTTAAATGGATATGTAGAAATCCTAATAGTCATACAAGAAAACTTTTTAAAGATGCACTAGAACAATCTAATATGCAAGATTGTGAATCATTTAATATGATAAGTGAAGCATCATCACCTACAGCAATTATGCAAACTGTTTTACATAGTTCAAAAGAGGATGTTCCAACTGTTTCAATTGTATCAACTCATGCAATCAAAGAGTATGTAAAAAATGGTATGTTATTTGAAGCTAGACTTCCTGAAATTAAAATGCATAGAAAACTTTACATTGCTTATTTAAAAGAGAGAAAACATGATGCTTTTGTTGATACAGTTATCAACTACTTAATGACAATTAAAAAATAAAATCATCCAAATACAAAAAAAGGGAAGTAAATAATTACTTCCCTTTTTTATCTTGCATAACCAACAGATCGTAACTCTCGTATTACATTTACTTTTATCTCACCTGGATACTTTACTTTATCCTCAATCTCTTTTGCAATTTCATTTGCCATGAGAATAGATTCATCATCGTTTACAAGTTTTGCATTTACAATAACTCGTAACTCTCGTCCTGCATTAATAGCATAAGTATTTACAACGCCCTCTTTACTTGTAGCAATCGCTTCAATCTCTTCGACTCTATTTAAAAAGCTTTCAAGAACTTCTCTTCTTGCCCCTGGACGTGCAGCACTTAAAGCATCAGCAGCACAAACTGCTGCTGATTCGATACTTGAAGCTTCCTCATGTCCATGATGCGCATAAATAGAATTGATAACCTCTTCTGGCTCACCCAATTTTCTACATAAATCTGCTCCAATATCCACATGTGAACCTGGCATATCATGAGTTAATGCTTTTCCAATATCGTGCATAAGCCCTGCTCTTCTTGCTAAAATAGTATCTCCACCAAGTTGAGCAGCAATCAGTCCAGCTAAATTTGCTACCTCAAGTGTATGAGCTAAAGCATTTTGTCCATAACTAGCTCGATATCGTAATCGTCCAATTAAATGAATCAGCTCTTTATGCATATTTTTAATTCCAAGCGCTGCAATCGTGTCTTCACCCTCTTTAAAAATATTTTTATCAAACTCATTTTTAACAGTATTATAAACCTCTTCTATTTTTGCAGGATGGATACGTCCATCTTTTAAAAGCAGTTCAATAGTTCGCGTTGAGATTGCTCGTCTATAAAGATTAAAACTACTAACAGTAATAGTATTTGGAATATCACCTATAATGATATCAACACCCAAGCAAAACTCAAGTGCTTTGATATTTCTTCCCTCTTTACCAATAATCTTCCCTTTTGCTTCTTCATCAGGAAGTGGAATATGATTGATAAGTCTCTCTGCTGCGAATTCACCTGCATATCTTGTAACTGCCGTAGATAATATATTATTTATCTCTTTTGTTGATTCCTCTTTTGCAAGCTTATACTCTTTTCTAAATAATGATGCTATCTCTGCACGATTATCCTCTTTTGCTTGCTCAAGCATAAATGATGTTGCTTCAGCTTTAGTAAGCCCACTTGCATTTTCTAATATTTTTTCAACTTTTTTAATTTTTGAATCATAAAGCTTTTTCTGAGTTTCTAATCCTGATTGCAAAGCTTGCACTTCAGATTTTGCATTTTCAATTATTGATTGGTCTTTTTTATTTTTTAATAATTGTTCATCAATAAAAATCTCAAGCTCTTTTTGCTTTTGTTCTAATTCTTTTTTTAAGTTTTTAAACTCTTTTTCATAGTCTCTACGTGCTTTATTTTTTGCATCATTTAAAATAGCTTGAGCCTCATGCTCAATAACTTTTGATGTCGCTATAGCTTTTTCTGTATATATATCAAATTTTGCACTATTTAGTTTGTTTGCAATAACAACACTAATGATAGATACAATAAGAGATATTACAGAAACAATTAATATTATTTCTATTTCCATCTTATAAACCTTTACGTTGTAATTATATAATCTGGCTCTATATCATGATCTGATGTTACTATCTCTTGCGATTTACAAAGTTTCAATTGTGTAAAAATGGTTATTGGACGGACTTTTAATCTTTCAAAAAAACGATCATACATCCCTGCACCAAAACCAATTCTACGATACGTATCATCTATTCCAACAATAGGCACTATTGCCATATCTAGTTTAATATCATTATTTCTAAATCGTGAAAAATTCGGTTCTTTAATACCAAATCTTTTTACATTTAGAGGTAATCTAAACTTTACAGGAACAAATGAGTCTCCTTTCATAAAAGGTACATATACCTCAATATTTTTTCTTTTTCTTAATTCTGTAATTATTGGCATCACATCCACTTCTGAATACAAAGGGATATAAAGCAATATTTTTTTAGGTCTGTGAAAATCAATAATTTTTTTAATCTCTAAACATATATTTTTATTTTTTTTAATCTTTCCAACATTACTAAAAAATCGTAATCTTTTTAAAGCTAATGATCTAAAATTAGCTTTATTTATCAGTGACATATCTAAGCCTTTTTAGGATAAAATCCACATACATTTTATCAGAAGGAACTAAAAATGAAGATTAAAAAAATTGCGATATTAAGTTTTTTAGCACTATTACTAATTACTGGTTGTGGTGACAAAGAACAAATAGATGAAAATATCGTAGTCGAATCTAAAAAAGAGATAACACCAAAATTTGATTTAAAAACTACTACAGGAAAAGATATATCAATTATTGTAAATAAAGAGGGTTGGGAGTTTAAAGGATTAGAAGACAAAGTTATATTACTGAACTTTTTTGGAACTTGGTGTCCACCTTGTAAAGCTGAAATACCACACTTAAATACTATTAGAAGTAAACTTAAAAAAGATTTTGAAATACTTGCAGTTGATGTAGGACCAAGAGGTGGAGGATATAATACACAAGAACACCTAGAAGAGTTTATAAAAGAGTTTAATGTAACATATCCGATTGTTTCAGGTGAATCAGCAAAAAAATTATTTGGAGCTGTTAGTGAACTTAATCCTTCTGGTTCAATTCCATTTATGGTTTTATTCAATAAAAAAGGCCAATATGTGCAATATTATATAGGTATGAAACCAGAAGAGATGTTATTTCATGATATTACTGCAACAATAAAGATGAAATAATGTTTGGAATATTTAAAAAGAAAACAAAAGAAATAGTAGAAGAACAAGTTGTTCAATCTCAAGAAGAGGTAGAACAACAAGAGAAAGAGCAGAAAAAAGGTTTTTTTTCGCGTGCTTTAGAAAAAACAGTAAGTAATCTTAAATCAATTATTCCAGAAAAGAAAGAAAAAATTGAATTTGATGTAATTGAAGAGATTTTAATTGAAGCTGATATGGAATATGAGATTATAGAGAAAGCTATGGATGGACTTCCTGATATGATTACCAGAGACCAATTAAGACATAGACTTGTAATGCTCTTTGAACATGCTCCTATAATTGATAAATCAACTCTACCTACACCTTATGTAGAGCTTATAATTGGGGTAAATGGAGCAGGAAAAACAACAACTATTGCAAAACTTGCTAATAGATATAAAAAAAGTGGTAAGAGTGTCGTTTTAGGAGCTGGTGACACATTTAGAGCAGCAGCAATCGAACAACTTGCAACTTGGGCAGATAAACTAGATGTGCCAATTATCAAAACAAAACATGGTCATGATCCTAGTGCCGTTGCTTATGATACCATCAGCTCAGCTATTTCAAAAAATATTGACCATGCTATTATTGATACTGCTGGTAGATTACAAACACAAAAAAACCTTGCAAATGAATTGAAAAAAATTGTAAAAGTTTGTAACAAAGCAAAAGATGGTGCTCCTCATCAAAAAATTATGATTTTAGATGGTACACAAGGAAATACAGCAATAGCGCAAGCAAAAGCATTTCACGAGATGGTTGACATCGATGGAATTATTGTAACAAAACTTGATGGTACAGCAAAAGGTGGTGCACTATTTTCAATCTCTAACCAACTGGAACTTCCAATTTTTTATATTGGTATTGGTGAAAAACAAGATGACTTAATCGAATTTAGTCCAGATCAATTTGTAGATAGTCTTTTAGATGAAATCTATACATAAAATATATTGATGGAGAAAATCAAAAAAACTGAGCCTTGCAGAAATTGTAAGGCAGAAGTAGAAACAAACGTGAGAAGATGTCAGTACTGTGGAATTTTAAATCCAACAGTAAAAACAAAAGATGTGTTTATAACGATATTTATCATTATAACTGTAATGAGTCTATATACCTATTTTATTGGGCAATAGCCTCATCTATAGTTTGAAGAAGTTTCATAACATCTACTGGCTTCATGACGTATGCACTCATACCTACGTCTTGTAATTTTTCAACCTCTTCATTTTGACTTCCAAAAGCTGTCGTAACAACAATCGGAATTGTAGCATTTATTTTTCTAATTTCTTTAATCATAGTAAGTCCATCCATTACAGGCATTGATAAATCAGTAATAACTAAATCAAACTCTTCATCAGAAAATTTGTCTAATCCCTCTTTACCATTATCTGCAACTACAAGCTTGCTGATTATAGATTCTATGGAACTACTAGTGATGTCTCGTAACGCTATTTCGTCCTCAACATATAATACTCGTAGTGTCTTAATCAATTCGATATTCATTCAAGCTTCCCCTTACTCTCATTAATCTGTGAAATTATACTATATTTTTACCTTAATTCTCTTAATCATTAATGATTTGTCACATTTATGTAATAAACTTTGTACTTATTTTGATAATACTTCATTAGTAAATTTTGTAAGTTTGTTTGTATTGAGGGGCTAAACCAAGCGTTATT